>NZ_JADPLO010000052.1:0-50072 GCF_015667765.1 Bacteroides sp. 1001302B_160321_D4
TGTTTATTTTCATTTACTTTTTCATCCAAAAACAGTAGCAAAGAAGCCGTGTCAACCATATTGTCAATAACCAATATTCTATCTGGGGAATAAAATGGATAATTAATCACATTCTTATTAGTTGTAATAATTTTTCTCCCAGCTCCTAATGCCCACATAAAACGTGGCGTCATACCTTCTTGAAAATCGTTATAAGTATCTATTACACATAAAGAAGAATATATGCATTTACGAAATTCAGAGGGAGATAAAGGTTCATGTATAAGAATATCTTGATTACAATCATTACAAGATTTTCTTTTAATTATTTCTTTTACAACAGTCTTTATTCTTGATAATAAACTTTTTGAAACAGGTGGAATATATAGCTTTATATAGACAGGCAATTCATTTTCTATTGCTACTTTATAAAGAAGCTCAAATATAGTTTTTCTATCATTACGATAAGATCCGAATGCAAATATCTTATATTTTACATATTGTGATCTATCATCTTCGATCCAATAAAGAGGAAGAAACTCCAAATTAAATTGCTTGGCATCTTCCCTATCAAATGTAGCCACTCTATCAAAACAATCAAAATTCCTGTCAAATCGGTAGTTTTTATAAGTTCTGTCCCAAAGATAGAGCACCGTTTTTACTATCGGATTATCACGCCTTATCTGATCTATCAGGATAGGATGAAAAGATTTTCCATTAATTACCATTAAATAATCAAAAGTCTTTCCTTTCAGTTTCTTCTCATAAAGTTGGATACTTTTCTTTTTTAAAAATTGGATGTATAATTTCTCTTTCCAATGGCTTAGCTGCTTGTTTCTTATAAGAGAAGGGTCAAAGCTATATGATTCTTCTTCGATATACGTGACATTATACCCACGCTTTTCCCATTCAATCTTCAGATCTATATACAGGTTAAGAAATGTGGGTGCTATAAGTAATACTGATTTCATATTTCTATTTTTTTATTACCCTAACAGGATTTCCTGCTACAACACAAAAAGAAAGTACATCTTGAATTACAACTGAATATGTTGGCTCTGGCAAATAATAACATACGCCTATTGACATTTTTTCTATTCATTGATTATTTATATGTAACTTCTTTAAAACTAAAATTCTCATATTAGGAGTCATCCCCCATACAAAAATCACCAAAGTAGAAGTAATGAGACTCACACTACCTACGACTAAAAACCTGAACCAGCCTGATTCCATATGTTCTGAAATAATATATGGAATAATAAACATTACTGTTGCACCAGGAATTACATTGAAATATACCTCATGAAGCACCCTTTTGATTGACAAATATGTATATCGATTAGCAAAGTATAGATTACAACCATTAAGATACAACCTGATTGTTGCACTTGCAATATAAACTGTTACAGGAGAATAACCCGTTTTCAACAAGATATATGATATTGGAAAAATCAAAATCAGGAGAGAAGACCATATAGAAGGCCATTTCATTCTGCCTGAGGCATGAATTAACATACCCACAGGATAGCTAAGTGGATTCCATGCTGATTGAATTAAAATAATTTGTATAAATACAGGAGTATACTCAGGATAATCTCCAAGCCAAAATTTAAGTACAAAATCGATCTCTATAAAAATGGGAATTGCGATGAGAAGATATAAATACTCAGCAATACGGCAATTATATATCACTAAACGATGAAGTTTATCATATTCATTTATTGCATACAATTTCACGATTTGTGGATTTACAGCAGTTTGGAAATTATTAATAAAATTCAGAAGAAAAGTATTGACTGTTACCGACAAGCCTCTTGCAGCATTAACAATAGTCCCACAGAATATATTCAGTAGAATATTGATACCTTGGTTAGTGAAAAATCCAACACTTCCTCCAATTATATTCCATCCACTATATGAGACAAACTCTTTGACCAAATTTCCATCCCATGCAATTCTAAATATACATTCACTGAATTGCCTCCGGCTATAGAAATTATAGATGACAGCAGATGTGAGGTTTACAACAAACACCACCGCAGCATATAATACCAGCTTATCAAAAGTAACATATTGTAATATTATCACCAACATAAGTTTCATCACTACATCATAGATACCCATATAGGCATACATACTCATTTTTTCATGGGCAATGAGACAAGCCTGGAACGGTAGCTGGATTAGGTTTATCAAAAAACCTAATATCGTGAACTGATACACCCACAATGCAGCAGTCATGCGCCCATCCGGTATCTTAAGATATTCGTAAAGAAACCACAAACCTATAGTTTCAGACAATAGCAATATGACCACAGCAAGAGCTAAATGAAGCCCCAATGCCATAGAGAATGTATTTTGCAGTTTTTCAAAATTCTTTTCTCCCAAAGCAAAAGTCAGAAACCTTTGTGTTCCCACCGTTAAAGCTTCGCTGAACATTGAGAACATGGTAAGGACACCACCAATTACGTTATACAACCCATAATCAGAATCTCCCAATACTTGTAGCACTATACGCGATGTATATAATGACACAATCATTGTTAAGAACATTCTAATATATAAGTATATTGTATTTTTTGCTATCCGTTTATTGTTTTCTTGTTCAGTAATTGACAACATTCTTTTTTACCGTTATTTTAAGACACAAAATAATCCTTTCGATTTTTGTACTAAAATCATCTTTCCTTAACCCACTCAATAAGCTTTGATCACTCCACAAATAATCCCACTCTCCAATTTATGAGCCCAAGGTCCTGCTGTAAGCCAAAAGTCCAAAGAGGAATCAATCAAATTAACAAGTTCTTCAGCATTCCCAGAGCGACCACCATAATTTACACTTTTTCCTGATTCAAAGACTTTGGAGTCCCGATGAACCTCATTATAATATTCACGAGATATGTTGCTTCAGAGTTTCTTTTTTATTCATAAGCAGATATATTTTTAAAATGTTCTGCCAATAAAGATACTCTAATATGCGTTCTTTTCTCCTATAACTACATTCGCCACAGTCTTATAAATGATATATAAGTCAAGCAACATTGTCCAATGCTCCATATACCAGATATCAGCCTTTACACGTTCCTCCATCTGTGATAGTTCCCTCGTTTCACCACGGAAACCATGCGTTTGAGCCCAACCGGTTACCCCAGGTTTTATAAAGTGCCGCACCATATATTTATCAATCAAACGGGCATAAGTCTCCGTATGGGCCAACATGTGAGGACGAGGACCTACTATCGACATATCACCCTTAAAGACATTGATAAACTGAGGAAGTTCGTCAATATTAGAACGACGGAGAAAGTTCCCAAAACGAGTTTTTCGGGGATCATCAGCCGTAGCCTGTTTACTGTCAGCTTCATCGTTCACTTTCATAGAACGGAATTTGTAACACACAAAATCCACACCATTCAAACCTGTACGCATTTGCTTAAAGAATACAGGACCGGGAGAAGTCAACTTTATAATACTTCCAACTATGATATAAACAAAAGGAAAAACAGTAACCAGAAAAAGACCGGAAAAAACAACATCAAACAGCCGTTTCAAAATACGGTTCTCCATCTTACCCAAAGGTTCATAACGCAGATCTAATATAGGCATATTGCCAACCATACTGTGCCAGATACGACGAGGAAAACCTTTACATACATTAGGAACACCATGAAAATAAAGCAAATGGTTCTCACAATGATTCATAATAGAAAAATTATAACGTCCCTCCTCCATCGACAGAGAACAAAAAACATGCTTGATGCTTGGATGTGCAGACATAAAATCTGAAAAACCGTCAGGATTACCCAGATAGGAACATTGAGAAGAAAGAGCATCATTCGGTTTTATATCAAAATAACCTACGACTTCATACAGGGAAGACGCCAGAGAACTTTCCATCTCCTCATACAATACCTGCATATTATTGCCCCCTCCTATAAAAACAGCATAACGTCTATGCTTTCCCTTAGCACAATAGACTATCAGGAAATGACGAATAATAATGCGATAAATACTTAAGATGACAAAGAGGAAAGAAAAATAAGCAACAAAGAAAAGAGGAGAATAGATAGAGATTCCACTAAAAGTCATGATACATGCCCAAAAGATGGAAAAAGCTATAATATTCTTCAACACACGCAACACTAGCTGGTCAGGGCGAATTCCCCGACTATCCCAAACCCTCCCACGAGAACCGGAACAGGCCAGATAACAGAGGCTTAACGAAGTCATCATCCAGGAGACCCTGCAAGAAAAAGGTAAAGAAACAAAAGCTTCCTCCCAAAAGAAAAGGAGAAAGAACAATACCAGATTCAGAATGATCAGATCTCCCAGAACTGCTATAAATTCTATAAATTTATTGATTTGACTGGTGGTTGATACCATATCACATTAAAGATTGATTTTAGGCACATACTTCTTTGAACTTATTCAGGAAATCTTTCCCAAATAAATTCCAGAATATAACAATACAAACTGATAGGAAAATAAAAGCTAAAACATATACCTTTCTACTGGTTCCCGAAGGTTCCAAAGGGACAACAGCAGGCTCTACAATAGCAAACACAGGTTTCTCTTCCTGAACTTTAGCTCTGGCAACCTGAAGCTGACTGGCAACCTGACTATATACCTGGTAAGCCAAACTCATGTCATTCTGCAAACGTTCCTGTTCGGTACGAACACTCTGCAAAATGATATTGTCATGAGAGTCCATATAGTCGGCATATTTTCTCTGCGCTTCGTAATATTCCTGCTGACGTTCTTTAAACAATTTCTCCAAATAGAGACAATCCTCTTTAGATTTGGAGGTACGATAGTCTATGATATATTCCTGCAACTTCTTAACTACAGAGTCAGCAACGACTGCAGCAACCTTAGGACTCTGCAAAGTCACAGAAACGGTAGTCATAGAGGTTTTCTTATCTACAGAAGCAGCAATCTTTCTCTTTAGTGATTCAATCTTCTGAAACTCCTTTTTGGATAATTCAATGGTACCCCGACTTGCTTTATCGGAAGATATGGATTCATCCTCATTTTCTGTAAACAAGGACTTTACTCCACCAATTACCATGCCAGGAAATCCAATTACATAACCCCACCATGGGGATGACTCTTCATTCAAATAAGAACTTAAAGAGATTTCCTCACTCCCTGATACAGGGACTTTCATATTAGAAAGTTCCAACAAGAAGGGAGTAGAAGAAACAATATCAGCAGATAAGGAAGCATTTAAGGCATCAGTACCGTCTCCCATAGAAACTCCACTTCCTAAAAAGGAAGCAGCCAAACCGGATAAACCACCACCCTTGTTATTACCCATTTCCGGAGAAAGGGTAACTTCAACCGTGTACTGCTTAGGGATACTTATTGCAACAATAACACCAATTATCAGTCCGATACCGGCCGCTTTATAGATCTTCTTACGAATACCTATAACCTTACGAAAAAGATCCATCAAATCGATTTCGATCTCCTCATCATTGTGATTATTATGCAACTGTTTTGTTTCCTTTTCAGATGTTTGTTCCATCAAAGTAGACATAAATAAAGGTATTCGTTATTTCTTGATTAAATTAGCAATAGAAGCAACCATCATTCCCAAAGTACTGAATGTAGTAGCATAACCTAAAATGTTGCCAATATTATTCCTTTTCTTAGCCTTACTAGGTACAATTATCTCGCAACCCGGTTCAATCTGTTTCTTACCGCTACCCTTCACTTTAGTTACCTGGCCATTCATGTATACGATAATTTTCTTACTCTTCTTTGCATTTTCAGAATAACCACCAGCCTGATTCAGGTAATAATCTATATTCTCACCCTTTATATAAGAAACTGTATTTGGAACCATCACAGCACCATTGATCGTGACCGTATTATTGTTCTTCGGAATGGAAATCACGTCCCCCTCACGCAAGACAATATCTGCTGTACTGCCAGGATTGGCCAGTGCTTTTTCCAAATCAATTCCGACTGTAAAATGATCTTCTACACGAATACCTAAAGAGTCAATCATAGCTTCTCCCAACTGTCTACTCATTAGGCGGATTACATCACCCATACGTTTCTTTTCACTTGCATTAGCTATACGGGTTAACTTTGCACCACGTAAATAGGCATAATTCGTAGCACCTCCCGCTTTATTGATCAAATCTGAAAGACGTTCTTCACGACTAGTCATGGCGTAAGACCCTCCGAACAGGATTTCACCTTCAACGGCTACATTCTGTTGGGCCTGATAACCCGGACTGCGGCGAACATAAACCTCATCATAAGGTTGAAGAACAAAACCCGGTGTGCCATCAACAACAAACCCTTCTTTCAGAGAGAATGTATACGTCCGACCGATAGTATCATTATCCGCTGTACTACGGGGATTCCTGATTCTACGCGATACATCCACACGAACAACAGAAGCGGCTTCACGCAAGCCTCCGGCCTGAATGATCAAATCTTCAAGGGTCATATTATCAGCATAAGGATAGGAATCTGGTTTGGCCACTTCGCCGTGGATTACAACATCTCCCCTATCTTCCAAATCATGGATACTGGGAATATAAAGAATATCGTTTTTCGCCAGGATGATATTTTGAGAAGTACCATCCATGATGGCTTTAATATCTACAGGGATAACTTCAGTAGTAAGATCCTCACGTTGACGATAAAGGACAGCACGGTTCAAGAAAGCATCACCCGTCAAGCCTTGGGCTTCGTTCACCAGTTCACGGACGGTATTCAGTTTACCGTTTAGCTGGTAGATACCGGGACGGTAAACAGCACCACGGATTTCAAGCTTATTAGTGAAGCGGTTAAGGATAGCCTCGGCGGTCACAACATCACCATTCCGCATTTTATAGACACTATAATCAAGGTCTTTGACTGTGTTTACTTCATACTCCTGTCCGTTTTGGCGTACGACACGCAAAGAACGGGTGTAGGCGTCGGCCTCAAACCCACCGGCATAACTGATAAGAGTAGATAAGTTTTCGTCCTTCTTCATTTCGAAACGCATGGGGCGTTTCACTTTTCCGTCGATCTTAACCAATACGTCATAGGCAGGAACAATCACGACATCACCTTCTTGCAGACGAATGTCATCCTGAATGTGGCCTTTCATGATAAATTGGTAGACGTCGATCGTAGCGATGTTCTTACCGTTACGTACCAGCTGGACATTGCGAAGGCTACCTATGTCACTGACTCCACCTGCACGATAAAGTGCATGGAAGACAGTAGAAAAGGAAGAAAGAGAGTAAGTGCCCGGCTGGACTACTTCCCCCATCACATTGATTTGAATAGTACGGATGCTGCCCAGAGTCAGACGGATGTCCGAAGTGGGGTCATTCGTATTATTAAGACCATTATATATCTTGTTTAATGTTTTTTTGAGATAGTCATTGGCTTTAGCAATAGTCAGACCGTTCAGGTTGACGGGACCTATTTTCTGAATGTTGATCGTGCCATCAGGAGAAATCTGTTGGCGGATAGTGTTCTGGCTGGCTCCCCAGATGTCGATAATCACTTCATCACCGGGACCGAGACGGTAATTTAAAGGGGTGGCGATGTTGACACTGGGTTCAAAAGTCAGGTTACGGGTATTAAAAATGTTACGTCCGAAAACCTGATTACTACGCGCAAGGTCTTGAGTACTCGGATGGTCTTCCAGCATATCGGAGGTGTTCTCCTTCATTTCTTCACGAAGACGGGATTCATTGACATCCGTACCGGTAGCGTTGGAAGCATTGACATTGTTCTGCTGCTCATAAAGCTGCTTCACACGCATAGCCTGCTCTTTGGTCACGCCCTTACGTGCAAGTTCAGAGGCTAATTGTTTTTGTTCTTTCCCTTGTCTAATCCCCTCTTTGACATATTCCAATACTTGAGAATCGCTCATATTTTGAGCCATCAAAGGAGAAAAAACTCCTAGTAGCAGAATGAATAGAAATACGTTAAAGTTTTTTTGTGTCGTCATTACTAATCTTTGTGGGTTCTACATAACCGATTGGCATATCTACACAAGCACAGCCAAGCATATTTAAACGAACGGCAATCTTACTCTTCCCCCCGACAGTCACGAGTTCGCCGACAAGGCCGCTCAAAGGACCTTTTATGACACGAACTTTCTCACCACGCGCCAGTGGAGTATCATTCATACAGACTGCTTCTTCGGAATAATCGAGCATAAAACGGAAACGCGCCATCTGCTCGTCAGGAATAACGGCAGGAGTGCTTTCACCACGCATCACCATATAACGGCTGACAGTGGAGAAGCTCAGGACTTCCATACGCTCTTTTGGATTGACATGAACAAAAACCATCATTGGAAGCAAGACTGTATCAACCATCTTTCGACGGTCGCTCCATTGATGGATCTGTTGCTGAACGGGAACAAAAGAATCAATTCCCATCTTAGACAAACGCTCGGATACCTTCTTCTCGTGATGCATTCGAACGAGTGCTACATACCAGCGTTTTGAGTGTGCTACGCCTTCCCCTGTCCCACTAATAGGCCCGGCATTTACTGATTTTGGTTTCGTTAAAATCATATTTTTTTACCCCATGTGATTCCGTTACTTCTTAGGTAACAGATAACACATACACGAAACGTACATTATGATGAAAATAGAAATCACGCACATGACAAAGGCGTAGAATGTGGAAAGGCCTAATACTCAACGGGGAAAATCTAGAGATTAGGCAATAAAAAGTATAGAGCATGGAAATAAGGTTATTTCATGTTCGGATAGTTTTTTGCTCTATGTTTCAGATAAAACGAAAAAAAGTGGAGGAATATTTGCTTTCTATTCGTGTTTTTGTCTATCTTTGCGTCAAATTTAATTCCGTTACCTAAGAAGTAACACACATAGTTTAATTCTGATTATTAACACTTTACTATTTTAGGACTACCTACACTGCAATTTCTAACGTAAGATAAATTCCCTTTATTTACCTCCGTACGTTCTTTAAGCTCAAAGCCTTTCAAGTAGATTTGTGTCGTTTTAATAGATTTGTGCCCCAATGATTCACTAATCATTTCAATGGAGACTCCCCGATACTTCGCAGTCGTTGCCCAAGAATGACGAAGCGTATAGGAAGTGACAGGAGATTGCAAATGCAAGGTTCTTGCCAGGTCTTTCAGATTATTATTAAATCGACGAAGAGCAGACTGATATTCCCGGTAACCTCTTTCATCCGTCCGTTTTTTATCCCCACGAAGAATATCAAACAGATAATCCGGACAGTCAGGATGAGAATCTTCTTTGCTACGAAGCTGGTTAATCATTTCCTTTGCAGTATTCAGCACTTCCACGCTCATCGGGGTTTTGGTTTTGATACGATTGTATCGCAGTACATTCTGATCGAGTGCCGATTTCTCCAGATGGGCTAAATCAGCGAACGACATTCCACAAAATTGGAACATCAGGGCGGCAATAGCTTGCGTACGGCGTAAACGTTCCGATTTGGGATCTTCATACAGAAGCTTATGCAATTCCGTAGCAGGCAAAGCCTTTTTCTGGCGGACATCCACACCTGTATAGACATCATGAAACAGGCGCGGCACGTATGGCGCACTGCCCGCTTCCACTCCACGGTTATAGATACTACGAAGCATACGCATATACGTAGAAATCGTATTGGGCTTCAAGCCACACTCATAAAGATACTGACCGTAACGTCGTAAACGTTCGCGGGTGACCTGTCTAAACGACACATTAGACGTGCCGCAATATTTGCTGAAAGAGAAAAGCGCATTCTTGTAGACATGCGCAGTAGAATGTCTCCCCTCCTTCCGCAAACGACCGATGTAGAATTCCGCACACCGGCTAAATCCATTTCTGTTCATCATTTGCATCACTAGTTATTTTATATATTATACCATTTGGCAAGCGACAAAAGAACAAATCTTTTGGCAGACCTGAAGCACACTTGACAAATGAGATATTATTTTTTAGTTTTATTAACCTCTTAAAAAACCAGCAAATCATGGCTAACAAAAAGATAATTCACGGAGAATCTAAAACACAAGTAAAGAACAATGTTCAAAAACCGAAAAAGAATGGAAGAGGACACAGGCCAAAGAAAAGGCCATAAACAAGTATTGACAAAAATAATTGTGCGGATGAAATGCAAGCTATACTTTTGACCTGCTAAAAACTGAGAATCATATCCCGGAAAAATAGTGACGCTATCCTAACGGGATGGCGTCACTATAAGAGGAGGATAGTATCACTATACTGACAACATAGCGTCACTATCTTTAAGGGATTGTTCCTGCTTCACTAAACATGTATTTTTAATTTTAATTATTTTTTCAATGGAATAAAACTTCTACATACATTCTCATTTTTCTTTTATGGCTTGTCTATAATTAAGATACTGTTGGTCACTTCACGCGGACCGTTATCATCGGTTGGTGTATTCCAAATAGGGAATTTTAATCCACCGTCTTCACCTTCCTTACGCACAATCAGCGTTGTGGATCCTCCACCATCTAAATTAATAGCATCTTGACAACCGACAGCTTTCATCAAAATTGCCAATTGAGGTAAAGTCAAACCTTTTGCATAATAAGCATCTTTCATTCGTCCATCTACAACAAACAAATAGAGCATCTGACGGTTTTCTGAGATTCCTACACTTGTACGCGGATGAAAATCGGAAGCTATAGCAGCATCTTCAACATCCATATATTCAGATGTAATTTGTCCCCCGTCAATCAGCGTTCCATATCCACCCACCGCATGAAGCAATTGATCACCATGCTTCAATGCTTCTTCAGCCAGTCCGATGTATGATTCCCCATTTTTCAATTGATATACCACTGCTTCATGGCCACTCCAAGCCTTGTCGTTGATGGCCACTCCATCTTTAAAGAAGATTCCCATCACTTCATATTTAGCCGTATAAAAATCACCATTCACGCCTAACCATACTTTTTTCCCGTTTTGTTCTGCTGCATACGCATGATAAGGAAGTATGGCATCAGAATTCTCATCAACAGCAGGAACGTTTTTGTCGTCTTTGGTTCCGGGGGTAAACGTAACCTTCGTTAAATCCACCCCAGCTACATAGACATGTTGATTGTATTGGCCTGTCCTAAAGAATAATTCTGTAATAATAACGCCATCTCTTAATGCCACACTGCGGTCCCAATACATTTCTGTAACAATAGACGAGTTGGCTATATTCTTACCAAAAGGTGTTTGACCTACATATATATCCGATTTGTTGTCTGAACAGGCACTCGTTATTACCATAAAAGAAGCCAATAGACACATTAATCTGTTTTTAATTTTCTGTTCCATAATTTTCTATGTTAAAAATTTGATGCTTAAGTTCACTATTTTACTTGATATTCATAAGCTCCCACATCAACTGTATTGTCTGAAATACGCATGCCTCCGATTATATCCTTGTTCACGCCGATTGTTTCAATAATTGCATTGTCTCCTTTGTTTATTAACGGAGAAGTACTCTGCAAACGATAATCTCCATCAGTCGGAGCTACAAACAACGGTCCGATATTATCATTAGCCAAATTAGTTATACAGTTATTGACAATTGGCGAGTAATTGGATTGTGAGGTAATATTCACCAGCACACAATTGTATAATGTACAAGCTGTGGCATCAGCAACATGGAACTGTGGGTTCTTAGGATTAGCACACTTGTTGCCCCAAACAACAGTATTATACATTTTAATGTTATCAGCAACGCGTATAACGTATGCACTATTCCATTGATCTCTAATCTCGTTATTCACTATAGACGAATTATACACCGAAGTCTTACCCAAGAAATAAATACCACCGGATGTTTCTGTCGTTGTATTACCATAGAACAGACAATTGATGATCTTACAATTATCGTAATAACCACAAGCCGCTCTATAGAATGAATTTCCATGTACTATATTATTACTAAAGACGCGTTTCCTTATTCTTAATACTCCACCCCATTCTGAATTAGATTGTGTAACTGTACCTGTAAGAACAAAACCATCAAAGTAATAGTATATATCACCCGATCCTTCTGTTTCAGACCGCATCAAGAAGAAATCACCACCTTTTATAGTCGACTTCCTGCTCTGATCCCGATCTTTCAGTTTACTTTCAGTACCGATGAATCCACCATAAACATTGACCGCATTCAACACCAAAGAGTTTTTCAACTGGTATTCGCCTTCTGCTACCCAAATATCGATGTTACTATGATTTCCACAAGCACTTGCAGCCGCCTGAATATCTCCGTAAGCATTCTCCCAACTTGTTCCATCACCGACTGCACCTGGCTTCACGTATATACGGCGCGTTCCCGGCATCTGCGAGATATAATAGATGTCGGATATGTCAGAGCTTTTATCTTTAATCCTAATGTATCCGGTCCTTTCCACTCCGGTGGTATTGTTGGAAACGGAGGCCTTAATCGTAATTTGCTCGGCAATATCACCACCACCAAATTGAGGTACCGAAGTCACTGTTATCCAATCTTGTCCGGAAACCTCCAACTCATATTCAGTATTCAATATGACCGGAATTTCCACACTCTTGGCATCTCTAGTAAACAATACATCCTTTTCTTCCGGAGCAAGCGTAATGTTCATCATCTTCTCCTGATTACTTTGTATCACAGTCAGTTTGGCTTGCCGATCGCTGTCTTTTGCCTTTAAGGTTACAACTATTTCCCGTTCTGCGCCAGTGGTATTCCTGGCAACTTTAACTTTCAGGCTATTTTTCCCCGCTGCCTCAAACGTAAAGCCGTCTTTCTCCTCTATATCCGTATCCCATTCAAGATCTGTGAGAACAGGTAACACTGCCTCTCCTCCATTGATATTAAAATAAACGACACTCTTCGGAAGAGTAATCAACGAACCTCTACCCTCTTGTCTAACAATGATTCTAGTAGACATTTGATCCATCAAACGGACTTCAATCCACCCTTCGCGTGGTTCCATCTCGGGATTTTCGGCTATCAGCGTTACGATAGAATCAGGAAGTTGCATCTGACCACGGTATCTTGTCAACTGAATCCAAGAATCGGAAGCCTCGGCAAACCACGGGTAAGAAGACCGTAAATCGATAACTTCCCTACCTCCTTCCGGATTTATTATAATCTCCTCTTGCATATCTATATGCGGATTGATCTTGCCTTCCAATGCGTCATCGCATGAAATAAAGAGAGCCGTTACAAAAAGGAACAATAAACCTTTTGTAAATAAATGAGGAAATTTTGATTGTATTTTCATATACTCTTTTATTTAATTACTGTTTCACAATAACTTGCAGCCCGTTTGCTACGTCTTTTTCCTTACCTTCAGACGGTTGGTTCATGAGCTGAAAATCATTTTCACCAACCTTCCGTACCATTGTTGACGAGGCATCACCCTCTAAATTTATGGCTTGGTAACATCCCGCACCCTGACACACCAACATAATATCTTCAAGACGCATACCATTAGAATATTTTTCCTGTTCTCCGTCAACAACAAAGAAATAGGCTTTCTTATGATCTTTTGATACTCCTACAAAAGTGCGGGGACGAAAACCCATTGTGTTAGCATTAACTGTAAATTGGCATACCTCTCCATCAATAATCAAGGGATAGTTCCCGCTAACAGCGTTTACTACGCTCTCCTTTACCAGATTAAATTCAGGAACTGTGGTGATATGGAGAGAACCATCATCCAACATATAAAAAACTTGTTCCGAATCACGTCCGAAAGTGCCCTTCAGTTCTTTCCCATCTTTATAGCAAATTCCGGCAGAGTGCCCATTAATCGCAAGCAATACATCCTTACCGCTTTCTTCTGCTTTCATGGCCTGCTGCCTTACCGTCTGAGTGACCTTACCCACTTCATCCTTATTGTCGGGAGTGGAAGTCACTATCGTAACGTTCTTATTAAGATCGATTTCAGCAATAAGCATCCGCGTCGGTTTCGTACAATATACAAAAGAGACATCGATAACACTAACTCCATCACTGATTTTAATAATCTCTTCTTTCTGTATTTGTTGTATATACGATACATTATCGGCAATACCTTGCATGAGCTGAGTGGTTGCCCCTTTGTATGGTATCTTCTCTCCGTCATCGTCTGAACATCCGATAAAAATGGCAGTCACTATGAGCAGTAACGATATATATATGTTTTTTATCATACTAAATATTGATTTCATAATTCTAAAAATTTTATAAGTACCATTATTACCATCCTGGATTTTGAGGCAATAAATTCGGATTCAGAGAAATCTCGTTTAATGGAATATTATACAAATAATATTTATCCGTAAAATTCATGGTTAATGTAGACTTCTTAGTATACGGAGTGATAAATCCGTCTTTATCAAATCCTACTTCATCTTCAATTAATTGTATTTCATCTTTTGTATAAAGAGCCGGATCCATCTTGGCACCTCTACGTTCACGATTGTATACAATCTCTCCCACATTCCAACGGCAAACATCATCCCATCGATATCCTTCTGCAAAAAGTTCGATTCTTCGTTCTCTTCGTATTTCACGAATCAGATTGGCATTAGGTCCTGTCACATTGGGGTATTTAGCCACTAAATCAGGATCTTCATCCGGTTCCATGGTTAACTTATGCGAAAATCCCACACGACTGCGAAGTGCATTGACCGTTTTGTCCAATTCCGGATCTTTTCCCAATTCCGCACCAGCTTCCGCCCGTATCAATAATGCCTCAGCATAACGCATGACAGGAGCATCGATACTACCTTTATGATTTCCAACTGCATGTTCTGAAGCTTTATAAAACTTAGCAATAGCATATCCTGTAGATGAAGTTCCATAAAAAGGCTTCTTTTCCGTTCCTTCCAAAAGTCCGAAAATGCTGGATGCACCACCGGTCATGACTCCATTTACTTCTCTAAACAAGTAACGGCTATATTCGCCTGCTTTTGGCAAACATACTGTCTGCAACAGTCTGCCATCCCGGTTCTCCATTTCTTGAATTTGCCCCATATCCGGATTATGACATCCGCATTGCGAAATAGGCTTGCCGGTAGTGGCACAAAGATACTCTTCAAAACAATCTCTACTCATACCCATAATTGCCCCTGGTATGCTATTGGAAACGTTATTGCCCATATTGATAGAAGCATCATATTCGCGGGCCAATATCACTTCCGGATTAGTATCATACTTATCTTGAATAAACAAGTCAAAATAGCTCTGTTCGGGAGTAGCAGATTTATACAACGAATGTCCCATATCCATCAATGCACCCGCTGCTTCATAGGCAAGTTTCAAATACTCAGCATCACCTTCCAAATTGCGGTAACGTCTATATGTGCCCTCGTACAAACAAATCCTTGCTTTTAGCAATAATGCCGCATCTCGACTAATACGATACACCTTCGTCTTAACAGGCAAATACTCAATAGCAAGATCTATGGTCTTGACTATATTTTCCATTACGGAAGCCCGTGGATCACGTCCCTTATATAATTCAGGGTCGTTCTTGTTCAAAGTCGTGTCATACCAAGGTACATCACCAAAAAGCAATACCTTACCATAGTAATCCAATGCTTTAAAAAACAGCATTTCGCCGGCATATCGCTTTTTGTCGATGTTTGAAGCCGGTGAACGGTCATAGTTCTGAAGAAATTCATTACACCCTCTGACTATCGACCAATCCCAATCACTACTGGTTATCAATGTACTGCTCTGACCGAATGTAATAATATTGGCAGATGGTCCTAATAGATTGTCCGATTTATAATCAGATTCTATCATATTTCCGATTGTCCATGCCAAAGGGTCTCCATGTCCCTTTATGAGCTTGGGGTAGTAGGTGTTACAATATTGCTCCAAAGCGGCTGAGTTTGCCGTTTCCCAAAAATGATCACTTGATATGACATCTCCCGGCTCGGTATCCAAATAATCACATCCGGAAAGAGAGAGACATAACAAAAAGATAAAAGAATATATGTGTTTCATATTTATTACTGTTTAAAATGTAACATTCATTCCAAATGAAAATGTTCTCATAAAAGCATATTGCTTACCTAAATTAGCTCCATTTATGTTTTCCGTACTAGTCATCTGATCCACAATATCAGGCATCATAAAGGGGGGCAGCGCTGTTTTCTCCCACAAGTTCATTCCATTGACATAAATACGCGCTTGCTGCAATCCTATTCGCGACAACCATTTTTGGGGTAAATTGTAACTGATTGTAATATCTTTCAAGCGAATATAAGCGGCATTCTGCAAATACTTTGTTTGAATCTGCTTGTTTTTAGAATTTCCGTTTGCACTTGGCCGAGGATAATAAGCAGTGGGATTTTCATAAGTCCATGTATTGTCTATATGATATTGGAATACATTGGAATTGTAAATACCTCTTGAAAATCCCCAAAAAGTATCACTACCGGTCCATAAGTCTCTTTTAGCAACCCCTTCAAATATAGCCCGTACTTCAAAGCCATGCCAGCCTATTCCACCCTGCAGATTAAAACGATAACGCGGGGTGGTATTGCCAATGACAGTTCTGTCTCCCGGATCAGACAAAGTGTTACTTCCTAAATCGATTATTCCATCACCATTCAAATCTTTATAACGGATGTCACCCGGATACCATGTACCATTAATAAATTTTTGTATATGATTCATACGTTTAGCTTCGAAATCATCTAATATATATCCATCAGTCACATATCCCCATATTTCACCTAGCTTCTGTCCCTTATGGTACATTCCTGTAGCCAAAGAACCGTTTGGATTATCATATTTGGTTATTTCCGCCTGATAATCGGAAAGACCTACGGTGAAAAAATAGTCGAGCGGACTACCCCATACATTGTCAATCTTATCTTTCCATGTCAACTCCAATTCCCATCCGGTAGTACGCATATCGGCTATATTTTCCTTGCCTCCACTCGTTCCCAAGACAGCGGGAAGAACAACCGAACGTACCATATTTTTTGTGTCACGAACATAAAAATCAAACGAACCGAACAAACGGTTATTGAATAAAGACCAATCGAGACCTACGTCCTTGGTAATGACCTTTTCCCATGTCACCAAACTTGGCAAAGTAGGAATATCCAAACCATTAACAATGGCGCCATTCATCATATAATTGGATAAAACTTTACCGGAAAGATATGACATATAATCATGATACCCTTCAGTAACCTGATTCCCCAATGCCCCGAAAGAGGCCCTGATTTTTAGATTATCTACATATTTAGTTAGCGGCTTGAAAAATTTCTCTTCCGAGATTCTCCAACCCACGGATGCGGAAGGGAAAAAAGCCCAACGATGGTCTTTGGCATATTTAGAAGAGCCGTCATAACGGCCATTCACTTCCATTAAATATTTTGATTGATAATCATAGTTCAACCTAAAAAATGCGCCTTGCACTTTCCAAATATCCTTAGTTTCACTATTCTCCAGATAATTGATTGCCAGATCAGAGATAGGCAATTCGTTGTCATATAGATTGGACATTTTATAGGATGTTGAAGCAAGGGTTTTCTGTTCCTGATTATAACCGGCCATCAATACCATGTTATGCGCATTTTTAAATGACTTTTGATATTCAGCCCATACATTTAATGCCTGATAAATGTCATTGGAGTTTTTATTTTGTACGTAGTTGGGGCTCTCTACCGTCCACGTTGCTGCACCTTCCGGAAAAGTCTGTGTCATTTCCTTTCTGTGTACCTTACGACTTGCAGAGTAACGGTTCCATGAATAATCTCCCTTAATAGATAATCCCTTAAAAGGTTTGATGTTAAAACGACCGGTATACCACTGGTCCCACGCCTCCTGCTTGTTACGTCCTGCCAATGCCATTTTCCCTACAACATTATAATTACCGCTATTCAAATACAAGCCGGCAAAATCTCCATTTGGCAAAAAAACAGACAAAGTAGGAAACATTCGATACACCTCGTAAAACCAGGTTTCAGAACTTGAGCCATTATCATATTTGAAAGGTTCGTCATTTTGTATGTTACTCATACGAGTAGAAAAACTCAGATCAAGCCAATCGGTTATCTTTGTCTCAAAATTAAACGATAGATTCATTCGTTTGTAGCTATCATTTCCGTATCTGAAAATACCGGTTTGATCTTTATAACCTACCGAAGCATAATAATTATTACGATCCGTTCCTCCAGAAATACTTACATTATGTTGCTGCATGAAAGCTGCATTTTTATAAAAAGCATCCAACCAGTCGGTATTACCGACATAAGCCCATCCTGGATTACTCGGAGTATAGTTACTGTTCTGAATGCCTTCTGTATCCACTAGAATAGCCGGATTATTTACCGGATCGGCTATATGCGCATCAAGCGCAGCTAAAAAACGGTCGTTGAAATAATAACTTCCGGGACTCTCATAATCGTATGCTTTGTTCCACATACGCGCCCACACATCAGCACGAGGCATCTCCGGTAGACGGGCAGGTGAACTCCATGAGAGATTATTGTTATAAGTCACCCGTGTCTTTTGGTTGCGGTTCCCTTTTTTAGTAGTAACAAGCATTACACCGAAGGCAGCACGCGCTCCGTAAACGGCAGCTGCGGAAGCGTCTTTCAATACTGAAACACTTTCTACATCTTGCGGATTAATGAGTGATAAATCTGAGATTTCAACCCCGTCTACTAAAATCAAAGCATTGCCTCCATTCAAAGACGTATTTCCGCGGATATTAATCTTGGCCGCTTCATTAGGTTGTCCGCTGTCAAATGTTATATTTAAGTTAGGTACGATTCCTTGTAGCCCCTGCGCTATATTACCAATCGGACGATTTTCCAGAATATCGCCTGAGGCAGTCGTTACAGCCCCTGTCAAATTGAGTTTCTTCTGAGTACCATAACCCACAACTACCACCTCATTCAATGATGCCGAACTTTCTTCAAGTACGATTTTTAAAAAGTCAGTCTCATCCGACACCCAGACTTTCTTTGTGGAAAAGCCAATATAAGACGCAACAAGCAGCGCTCGTTTCATATCTTTTATCTGCAGTATGAACGAACCGGAAAGATTGGTGGTCACTCCTTGAGTAGTGCCCTGTACGGTAATATTAACACCCGGTAACGGTTGTCCACTGGCATCAACGACTGTTCCTTTTACAGTATAATCTTTTATTTCTACGGGTGTTTCTGATTTTTTTTCTTCTTTCCGGGGAAGGCGGACAATAATCACTTGTCTTCCTTTTACTGTATATGTCAGTTGTTTAGGGGGTAATATTCTATTCAAAATAGACACAACCGACTCGTTTTGTGCTTTGACTGTTACTTTTTCATTTTTCTGCAAGACATCTTCTTTAAAAAAGAATACATAATCACTCTTCTTTTCCAATGTCTTAAACAATGTCTCCAATGATACATTTGTCAAGTTTAATGTGACGTACGTGGATTGAAGGAGCATAATCCCATCTTCTGCCAAAATCTTAGGTAAATGGGATGTTAAAAAAACGCATAAAAATAAAAATCGAAAACCAATATTAGTTAAATATTTACCTCTATTCCTTATCTGAGAGTTATTTTTCATATTTTTGTATAATTAGATTGGTTATAACTTTGGTGAGTTATCTTCAGTCCTAATGTGAACCGGATGATATTTCGCAGATATTATCCGGTTTTTTCTGTTTTATTTTAAGGTGGTATGTTTTTCATTTCTTTCTTTTTAAAGGTTATACTTCATTTGAGTTTCTCAAGGCATGATGTATATTACATCCCCTCGCCTGGTTATACTTAATGGCGTAGTCAATGAGATGGCCTCCAACACTTCGTCAAGTGTACAATTCAAATCAAGACTACCATAATATTTTTCATCTTTCAAACTTCCTGATATTTCTATTTTTGTATCATAATATCTCGACAGTGATTTCAGCACATCAGAAAGTCTCTGTCCATCGAAATTCATAGCATCGTCTTTCCAACAAATATAGTTGTATACGTCCACTTCATTCACTTTTACTGCACCGTTGTCTTTTGAAAGACGTTGATTAGGGAGCAAACGCTTTTTCTCTTTATTGTCTACTGTCACATCTACACTTCCCTGAACAAGTACCACTGCTGTCTCCGTATCTTTTACATAATCGGTTACATTGAATGATGTTCCCAGTACGGTAACTTCCAAACGATTCGTCTTCACGACAAAAGGGTGCTTAGCATCTTTACGAACGTCCAAATATACTTCTCCTTGTACATTCAACTTTCTATTCTCTAGAAAGTCCGAAGCATAAGATATGCATGAACCGGAATTAATCCACAATAAAGAACCATCCGGAAGGATTATTTTAGAACGCTTCCCATAAGGTACCATTATCTGATTCACCGATATCTTTTCTCCTCTGGAAACAGCTACCAACTGTTCGTCCACTGTAACTGTACCGTCCTCACCTACCCGGATTTCAGCATTATTTTTATCCAAACCAACGGCCTGTTTACCATCCAAAATAATCTGTATTTGCCCTGAATGACCTAAAGAGTCTATAATATTGGCTGTAACATCTGTAGTTTTCTGCAAATTGGATTTGGATAGAATATAATAAGTCCCCAAACAGATGAATAGTAAGGCTGCCACACTTGCCACATAAGCCATTACTCTCCGATAAGGTAATGTTTTTTTGTGAAGCTGTACCGGTTGCGAAGATTCATGTTGAAGCCTATCCATCATTCTGGCAAAACTTTGCATCTTATATTCCTCAGATACAGGTTTGCTATCTTCAACCACTTTCATATTTTGAATCACCGCAATAGCCAATTCTATCTTTTCTTCACAACCGGGATGCTGAATCTTATAGAATTTAATATCAAACCCATTATCAGAAAAACCATATCTTGCCCATTGGAAGAAATCATCATCCAACAAAAATTCTTCTATATCTCTAAATGTATATTGAGCCATTTTCTGCCTTATTTTCTATGATGACAAACGAGCAGATGAATTTATACTCATCAGGAGAAAAAAAATCAAAAAAAGACAGACGGGATAAGTAAAAATGAAAGAAGTATGCTATAACAAGTTACTATACAATTATATAGAAAGCACATTAATAAGAAATAAAATAGTAGCGGATGAAGATTCTTTCCTAATCTTTTCCATAGAACGGAACAATAGATTTCGGGCAGACTGGATATTAATTTTCATTATTTCTGAGATTTCTTCAAAACTCATCTCATGGATAAAGCGAAGATAGATTATTTCTTTCTGACGTCCGGTAAGTCCTTTCAATATATGATGAACCTCATCTGACAGCCCTTGGTCATGCATCCAAGACAATTGCTCATCAATTGTATAATCCAAATCAAATGCAAAGTCATAATCCGGCAATGATTGAAGTTTCGCATTACGAAGTAATTGATTATAAATCAAATTCTTTAATGCACGAAATAGGAAGGAACGTAACTTTGTATTATCTTCAAGAATTATCTTTTTCTGATAAAGTTTCAGAAACAGGTCTTGAATCAAATCTTCTACCATCTCATTATCTCCCCCCACTCTACGACCATAAGCTAATAAATCATCAAAGCATAAACAGTACAATTGAGAAAATGCCATTTCATTTCCACCCCAAAATTGTACCCATAAATCTATTATGCGTTTCTGATCATTGAGAGTCATAAACTGTTTTTTAAGTCAGGTTTCAAGATTTAAACTATACTCTTTCGTATTTTATTCAATACTAATTCAAGGCAATATTCGCAAAATATATTGAGATATACAAATTTCCGGAATGGTTCTTCTTCAAATTTGATGGTAATCTCTTTTAATATGCCTCTTGAAACCGACTTATTTAATGGAGTTATTCCAAAGAAATTACCTCTCTGAATAGTTTGCCAGATTGTAACATACCGGCTTCGTGCTATTACCTACACGGTAGATACCGAACTTAAAGTAATAACCATCATCGTCGTTACGTCCAATCATGATTTTCTCATTGTCCACAATGTGTTTATTAACCTTTTTCCCTTTTTCCTGATAATCCATCTGTACATCGAGCATACCCGGCTTTACAATTGTTTCCGCCTCTTTGCCATAGACTGTCCAATCGATATGAATACGGAATGTAATCCAACAATCTTTCGGAAAATCGGCGAAAGGCATTTTGTAAGCAATGGTCGATGCTTTATATGTAGATGTCACAGGTTTCATAACCGGTGTCTTTTCCGGATTTGAGTTGCAACGGTCGTCTTTATCAGTCAGCCATTTACGATCGGAGTTTGCTTTGATGTAAAACCATCCGCCGGAAAATCCGAATGCCAATGGAGGATAGCCACCTTGTTCCACCAGCCATCCGTTGGCCTTTCCGGCTTGATAAACGGGATTGCCTTGTTTGTCTTTCACCGGATTACCTTGCTTGTCCAGCTTGGGTTTCTTTTCGTATCCCATGTTTTTCTTAAAAATAGTAGTCTTGTCCAGTTCCATGAACTCATCAGCTGTCAGTTTCTTCACTTCACCCTGTGGAGTCTGTACCAAAGTACGATCCGGCATTCCATGCCATTGAGCAAAAATGGTGGAAACATCACTGCCTAATGTAGAAGGGATATATACCGAAAACTCATAATCGCGGGAAGCACCCTGCGGACAAATACCTTTTCCATGATGATATACAGTTTTCATTATTTGTGCTTTCTTATATGTATCGGCTGGTTTGCCTTTGAAATCATCGGAAGTTGCATAACAATAAGAAAATTCCGCACGCCCTTTTGTTTCCCCCGCTGCATATCCGGATAATGTGTTATCATCTTCTTTCAGTTCAAAACGATAAGAAGGTTTTCCGTTGAACATAAGGTTGAAATCACGTTGAATGGCATGCGCTTTTTTAGCTCCGACTGCTACCCAGCAACCATCTATAATCTGATTGACACATGCCGAATCTGCCTGTACATTTACACGCTCGGTCAGTGGCACCAAAGTCTGTGTTTCTATAGCCGGACCGGGTTTCTCGACTTGTTCAGCCATCGCCGTGCATCCTGATGCCAGCACGCAAATAATAAAAATGCTTTTCTTCATTCTATTCGATATTAAGTTTGTTGACGGTGCAAAAATACGAAAGGCAACCTCATCAGTTGCCTTTCGTTTGTCTCAAATGCTTTCACATTTGTGTAATTTTGCTGTCAACACCTGCCTGGAGGCTTAATTCGGTGCTTCATCGTTCAAATCTTCTTCAAGCATATCGACTTTCCGTATACTCATTTTTCCATCGGCGGTGATCGTTATAGAAAGCGGCATATACAAATCTGTCTGCGGATAACAAACACTTGCGGCATATACAATGCCCTGCGGGGTGGTCTTGTCGTATACAATTCCTTCCAATATAGATTTCGAGAGAAATTTTGCATCGACTACGGATGAAAAATCATTCTTAGTAAATGTCTTGTTCAATACCGTTTCGTTACCGCGTGTCAGGTGCAGCACTATTTTATTATCGACATAAGTATCTCCCATCTCATTTGTTACATGAGGCAGACTTTCGTCCGGAGTACGTGAAACAAAGGAATGATAATCTTTTCCTTTGAACTTAAAGTTAGTTTCGCTCTTAGACGTCTGCATACGCTGCAATCCGTGAGCATCTATACTGTCTATTCTTGCCAGTAGCGACTGATTATCTGAAGTTCCTTTTTTACCGCCACATGCAGTCACAGCCACCGCCAACGGCAACAAAAGCAAATAAATTAGTTTTCTCATACGTAAGTTTTCTGTTTATAAATAGATGGCAAAGGAACAAAAAGAGCGGGATATTTACAAGTGTAACCGACATTTTTCCTACATTTGAAGGAAAGAAGGAATGGAAATACTATCACAAAGGGATGCTCGACGACAGTGGCAAACCGGACAGTGCATTAAATGCTTTCAAGAGATAAGATTATTGAATCCTTTTTTATAACTTTACGCCGAATCCAAAATATTTTATACCTGAAAAGTAAAAATGAACATGAAACACCCCAAACAGTTATTAGCTGGACTTTTGATGGCCGCCGCCTGCACTATGCAAGCGCAACGCAGTGAGGCACTGCTGGAGAAGAACTGGAAATTCAGTAAAGGAGATTTTAAAGAGGCCAGTCAGCCGGAATTCAATGACACTAAATGGGAATCGGTTGTTATTCCACACGACTGGGCGATTTTTGGTCCATTCGACATGAACAATGACCTCCAAAACGTGGCAGTGACACAGAACTTTGAGAAAAAAGCTTCCTTGAAGACAGGACGTACCGGCGGTCTTCCTTATGTAGGTACCGGATGGTATCGTACCAGTTTTGACGCCCCTGCCGACAAAGAAGTGACACTGCTCTTTGACGGTGCCATGAGTGAAGCGCGTGTCTACATCAACGGAAAAGAAGCTTGTTTCTGGCCTTTCGGCTACAATTCTTTTCACTGTAATGTGACTTCCTTATTGAATAAAGACGGTAAAAACAATACGCTTGCCGTGCGTTTGGAAAACCGTCCGCAATCTTCGCGTTGGTATCCGGGAGCAGGTCTGTATCGCAATGTACACCTGATTGTGACTGACAAAATCCATGTACCTGTATGGGGAACGCAAATCACAACTCCTCACGTCAACAAGGATTTTGCAGCCGTACGTCTCCAAACGAAGATAGACAATGCCGGTGAGAAAACAGCCATCCGTGTAGAGACGGAAATTCTTTCTCCGGAAGGTAAAGTTGTTACCCGGAAAGAGAATACAAGCCGCATCAATCACGGACAACCTTTTGAACAAAATTTTATTGTAAACGCGCCCGAACTCTGGTCGCCGGAAAGTCCGTCGCTTTACAAGGCTGTCTCTAAAATTTATGCGGATGATAAACTGGTAGATACTTACACCACACGTTTCGGTATCCGCAGCATTGAATACATTGCCGACAAAGGGTTCTACCTGAACGGGGAGCACCGCAAATTTCAGGGTGTATGCAATCACCACGATTTAGGTCCGTTGGGCGCCGCTATCAATGTTGCAGCACTGCGTCATCAGCTTACGCTATTGAAAGATATGGGATGCGACGCGATCCGTACTTCTCATAATATGCCGACTCCCGAACTCGTTGCGTTGTGTGACGAAATGGGATTTATGATGATGATCGAACCGTTCGATGAATGGGATATCGCCAAATGTGAAAATGGTTATCACCGCTACTTCGATGAATGGGCGGAACGTGATATGATAAATATGCTTCATAATTACCGGAATAACCCTTGCGTCGTTATGTGGAGTATCGGCAACGAAGTACCGACTCAATGCAGTCCTGTCGGTTATAAAGTGGCCAAATTCCTGCAGGATATCTGCCATCGTGAAGATCCTACCCGTCCTGTCACTTGCGGAATGGACCAAGTGACTTGTGTACTTGCCAACGGATTTGCAGCAATGATTGACATTCCGGGACTTAATTACCGTACGCAACGCTATCAGGAGTCATACGACCAACTCCCGCAGAATCTGATTCTGGGAAGCGAAACGGCTTCTACTGTCAGCTCACGCGGCGTGTACAAGTTCCCGGTGGAGGATAAGAAAGGGGCCAAATATGAAGATCATCAATGCTCTTCATACGATGTGGAAGTTTGTCCCTGGTCGAATATTCCGGACGAGGACTTTGCATTAGCTGACGATCATCATTGGACCATCGGACAGTTCGTATGGACCGGATTCGATTATCTGGGTGAACCGTCACCATACGATACGGATTCATGGCCCAACCACAGTTCAATGTTTGGTATCATCGACCTTGCCAGTTTACCAAAAGACCGCTATTATCTTTACCGTAGCGTATGGAACAAGGAAGCGGAAACCTTGCATATCCTGCCTCACTGGACCTGGCCGGGACGTGAAGGTGAAGTGACTCCCATTTTTGTGTACACTAATTATCCTACTGCCGAATTGTTTATCAATGGCAAAAGCTATGGAAAACAAAGCAAGAATAATAGTTCGCTAAAGAACCGCTATCGTCTGATGTGGATGGATACAAAGTACGAACCGGGTGAAGTGAAAGTAGTAGCCTACGACAAAAACGGAAAAGCGGTAGCTGAAAAAGTAGTCCGTACTGCCGGAAAGCCTCATCACATCGAACTGGTAAGCAACCGTAACGAACTGACTGCAGATGGAAAAGACCTGGCTTATGTGACTGTTAAAGTAGTAGACAAAGACGGTAACCTCTGCCCAGCCGATAATCGTCAGATAAATTTCTCGGTAAAGGGAACGGGTAAATATCGTGCTGCCGCCAATGGCGATCCGACGAACCTTGAACAATTCCATCTTCCGAAAATGCATGCTTTCAACGGTATGTTGACAGCTATCCTGCAAGCCGGTGAAACTGCCGGTGAGATTGTATTTACAGCAAAAGCAAACGGAGTGAAAGCCGGAAATATTCGTATTCAGACGAAATAAGGCATACGCTTCAGCATATAACAAACCCACCGGATTTCTTTACTGAAAAGAAGTCCGATGGGTTTCTTCATACAACTATCTCCGAAACCTGCTCACTTGTGCTCAATAAAAGCGACGTTATAAGTACTCTAGCTAAATAGCCTTCCAGAAGGCCTGAAAATCACGATACCTGCCGTAGCAGACCAATTCGTCTCCTTCTTCCACTTTCTCATTTTCCGGTAATTCATTCTTCACATGAAGCTCGGTCAGAGAGATACCCAGGCAGTTGGTGATCTTATTCGCCCGTTTCAATCCTATCATTTTTAAATGAAACTCTTCATCCAGGTTTAACTCATTCACAAAATATCCTACAAATTTCTCCGGAACCGTGAACTTCACCACATAATAATCCTGATCGATGCGGAATCCTTCCATGTTAGTACCGAAATCGAGCAGTTGTACCAGGCTGCGGGCAGCATCTTCTTCCGGGGTCAGGATTCGTTCCAGATCAAAAGCTTCAAGCACCGCTTTATGTACGGCATCAATAGCACGGGCAAAAATACGGGGAACCTTTTTCTGCTTCAACAGGGCAACGACACGTATCGACGCACCAAAATTCTCTCCAATCGCTACAATAACTATATCCACACTATTCAATGGCAACACTGATAATGATTGTTCGTCAGTGGCATCAATGACAAAAGCTGTAGCAACCTTATCTTTGATGGAGTCTACACGACTTTCGCTTATATCCGCACCTATAATTTCGTGTCCCAAGGCGGACAGTTCTTCCGCCAACACATGGCCGTAATTTCCTAAACCAATAATAATATACTTCATAGCTTTAGTTTATTATGATGTTATCACTCGGATAACGGTATTTTGTATTCTTTTTCTGTTTGACGATTCCCAACATCAATGTTATCAATCCCACACGACCAATAAACATCAACAAAGACACCAATAGTTTGCTCGCGTCGCACAAATGAGGGGTCAGATTCAGACTGGAACCCACGGTACTAAGCGCAGAGACACATTCGAAAGTTAATGCCATAATGGAAACACCCGGTTCGAGTATGCTCAATGTGAAAATGAAAATGAATAAGACTCCCAATGACATGACTACTGTTGCATTGGAACGCCGGATTGAATCGTAAGACAATTCCCTGCCAAACACTTCCACTCGTTCAGTGCCACGCAATACGGCTACAAGATTCAGAACTACGACCGCAAAAGCATTCACTTTCACACCACCTGCCGTGGACTGTGATCCACCGCCCACCCACATCAGGAATAGATAAACCAACAATGTCTGCACGCTCAATGATGCCAGGTCGACACTGCTGAAACCGGCTGTTCGCGGACAAGTGGCATTAAAGAAAGCTTGTGTCCACTTATCTGCCACAGGCATACCGGCAAAAGAACCATTCCACTCAAAAGCAGCAATAGCCAATGTGCCGATTAATAAAAGCAGAAAAGTCATGATTAACACGATTTTCGTATTCAGGTTATAGAGGTGCTGCATTTTATGCCGATCCAGTTTGCGGGTACGAATCAATTTCCAGAAACGACGGAGGTGATACAATACAATATCCTTGAAATTGACAAGGATGGGGAAACCGATACCACCAAATATAATCAATAGAGAAACGGTAATAAACAGCCAATTGTGGTTAGTCATCACCATCGGATTTCCTAAATTGCCGGAAAGCGTAGAAAAGCCCGCATTGCAAAAAGCTGAAATAGAATGGAAAGCAGCAAAACCCAACTCTCCTTCCAGAGTCATTCCCAACGTTCCGTGAATACTAAACCAAATCGAAACCATACCGATCCCTTCAATCACTAAAGTGAAGCCTAATATATATAATAAAGTAGACAGCAAAGAACCTAATGAATTGGAACTAACCATATCACGCACAACAAGCTGGTTGTAAATGGAGGTATTCCCCATGAAGAACATGGCGAAGAAACTGGTTAATGTCATCACTCCCAATCCGCCAATCTGAATCAGCAGGATAATGACAACTAATCCTGAAGTGGTGAATGTAGTAGACACGTCTACCGGTACCAGGCCTGTAACGCATACGGCACTGGTAGCGGTAAATAAAGAGTCTACCCAGGTGATACCATTTACCGTGCAGCGCGGAAGCATCAACAAGCCTGCTCCAATCAGAATAATAGCCATAAAACTGACTGCCAATATCAAAGACGGATTGGTACGCCGTCCCAACAGACGCACCAGCCCATTGGACAGATTGAGGAAAGAAAGAACTAACAATAACAAAAGATGATAAAACTTCCCATGTAAGAATTCCCAAATATGCAAAATAGCTCCTTCTTCTTCCGGACGATGGAATATAACAGGTACCAACGTGAGATATAACAATCCACTCAATATCCAGGCTAATCGCCGGTATTGCTTTTTAGTATTCCGGTATTCCAGCGAGATATGTAAAGTGACATCAATCAGAAAAATGATCCAGACAGTTTTATACAATGTCTGCAAATTCGCCACTTCATCAATAGACAAGGGAAAGCCATGTTCATATACTACTCCGACAATCAATGATAAAGATGCCAGATAAGTGAGTGCTTCTATCAGCCCTAACAAAATACGTACATAGGGTTTTAGGAGTTTATTCTGATACAATAAAAACTTATGATAAATCTTCATATCATCTTTTTTAACGGGGTCGTGCAAACTTAACTAAAATAACAATCAAACACGATTCTTTGTTGACAAAATTTTCTGAATATTAAAAATTTGACTACTTTTGGCAACAGAAAACTAAAAAACTACAATATTATGAGTAAAAAAAGAAAACGGTATATTCTACCGGAAGAAGAAATTCCACATTACTGGTACAACATTCAGGCTGATATGGTGAACAAGCCTATGCCTCCGTTGCACCCGGGAACCAAACAACCGCTGAAAGCAGAAGATTTATATCCGATTTTCGCAAAAGAACTGTGTCATCAGGAGCTGAATCAGACGGATGCATGGATAGAAATACCGGAAGAAGTGCGTGAAATGTACAAGTACTATCGTAGCACTCCGCTGGTTCGTGCTTATGGTTTGGAAAAAGCACTCGGCACTCCGGCTCATATCTATTTTAAGAACGAAAGCGTAAGCCCTATCGGTTCGCATAAGTTGAACTCTGCATTGGCACAAGCTTATTATTGTAAAGAAGAAGGAGTTACCAACATTACCACTGAAACCGGTGCCGGACAATGGGGAGCCGCTCTTTCTTACGCAGCCAAGGTTTTCGGCCTGGAAGCTGCCGTTTATCAGGTAAAAATCAGTTATGAACAAAAACCATACCGCCGCAGCATCATGCAGACTTTCGGAGCACAGGTCACTCCTTCTCCATCTATGTCTACCCGTGCCGGTAAGGATATTCTGACGAAACACCCCACTTATCAAGGTTCATTGGGAACTGCTATTTCGGAAGCTATCGAACTGGCACAAATGACTCCCAACTGTAAATATACGCTCGGTTCCGTACTTAGCCACGTGACTCTCCACCAGACTATTATCGGACTGGAAGCTGAAAAACAAATGGAAATGGCAGGCGAATATCCGGATATCGTGATCGGTTGTTTCGGAGGTGGTTCCAACTTCGGAGGTATCTCTTTCCCGTTCATGCGCCACACCATACAGGAAGGGAAAAAGACTCGTTTCGTTGCTGCCGAACCTGCTTCTTGTCCGAAACTGACACGTGGTAAGTTCCAATATGACTTCGGTGATGAAGCCGGATATACTCCATTGCTGCCGATGTTCACTTTGGGACATAATTTTGCTCCTGCTCATATCCATGCCGGTGGGCTTCGTTATCACGGCGCAGGTGTAATCGTTTCACAGTTGCTCAAAGATAATCTGATGGAAGCGGTAGATATACAGCAACTGGAGTCTTTCGAAGCCGGTTGTCTGTTTGCGCAGTCCGAAGGTATTATTCCGGCTCCCGAATCCAGCCACGCTATTGCAGCGGCTATCCGCGAAGCTAACAAATGTAAGGAGACAGGAGAAGAGAAAGTGATTCTGTTCAATCTTTCGGGACATGGTCTGATCGATATGGCTTCTTATGACAAGTATTTGGCCGGTGATCTGGTGAATTATACATTGAATGACGAAGATATTCAGAAGAATTTAGACGAGATAGGAGATTTAGCTAAATAAATTACCTACCAGTTTCAAGTTTCACCACCGATTACACAGATTAACACAGATTTAATTGTAATTCGAAGATTGTCGATATAAAAATCCGTGCTAATCTGTATAATTGGTGGTATTTTTTCATTCCCTATATTTACTTTCTCTCTATTGAATACCTCCATATAAAAGATTTTGCTATCTTTGATGCCATTATTAATCTTATGAACTAATAATGAACAGCCTTAAAAAAACAACAATCTGTCTACTCTTTCTATGTATAGGGGTTAATTGCGTTTTTTCTGAAGTTCCGGAGCAAATTAACTTCTCTTATATTTCTATTAACGAAGGATTGTCACAAAGCACCGTATTCTCTATCGATCAGGACCAAAGAGGTAATATGTGGTTCGCTACCTATGATGGAGTAAACAAGTATGACGGGTATTCATTTACAGTTTATCAACATAATGAAGAGGATCCGAACAGTATTGCTAATGACATTTCACGAATCGTAAAGACTGACAGTCAGGGACGTGTCTGGATCGGTACGCGGGATGGTTTGTCATATTATGACGAAGAAAAAGACAAATTCAGAAATTTCTTCTACGAGAAAAAGGGCAAACGGCAACAAATCAATGGTATTGCAGAAATCTCACCGGAACAGTTGCTTATAAGCACACAGGAAGGACTGACCATGTTCGATATTAAAGAATCCAAGTTTGTAGACGATTCTTTTAGTACCGCTATGCACAAGCTTATAGCTTCAGCTCTTTACAGACAGGGGGATATTATCTATATCGGTACCCCGGTCGACGGGCTTTACAGCTATTCCATTCCTCAAAAGAAACTGGAAAAGATTACTCCGATAACGGAAACGAAACAGATTCAGGCCATTTTGCAGCAATCTCCTACCCGTATATGGGTAGCTACCGAAGGAGCCGGTCTGCTTCTGCTCAATCCGAAAACGAAAGAGGTCAAGGCTTATCATCATTCTTCTTCCAATCCTAAAAGTATCAGTTCCAATTATATCCGCTCTCTGGCACTGGATTCGCAAAATCGCTTATGGATAGGAACGTTCAATGATCTAAACATTTATCATGAAGGAAGCGATTCTTTCGTTTCCTACAGTAGCAGTCCGGTAGAAAACGGCAGTTTGTCACAACGTTCGGTTCGCAGTATCTTTATGGATTCGCAAGGAGGTATGTGGCTTGGAACCTATTTCGGGGGATTGAACTATTACCATCCTATCCGCAACAGATTCAAGAATATCCAGCGTATTCCCTATAAGAATTCTCTAAGCGATAACGTAGTCAGCTGCATTACGGAAGATAAGGATAAGAACTTATGGATAGGAACGAATGATGGTGGTTTGAATCTGTATAATACAAAGACACAACAGTTTACGCACTATATCTTACAGGAAGACGAACGGGAAATCGGTATTGGTTCCAACAATATCAAAGCCGTATATGTAGATGAACAAAAATCACTTGTATATATAGGGACACATGCCGGCGGACTGACTGTTCTCCATCGAAACAGTGGAAAAATGGAAAGTTTCAATCAGCTGAACAGCCAGTTGGTGAATGAGAATGTATATGCAATTCTTCCTGATAAAGGGGGAAATCTCTTATTGGGGACATTAAGTGCTCTGGTTAGTTTTAACCCGGAAAAAAAGAGTTTTACCACCATTGATAAGGAAAAGGACGGTACTCCATTTACTTCACAACGAATCACAATCCTGTTCAGAGATTCCCATAAACGGCTTTGGGTCGGGGGTGAGGAAGGTATATCTGTCTTTCAGCAGGAAGGAATCGAGATAGAAAAGGTGCCTATTCTGCCGGAATCATCTGTAACAAAGACGTTTACCAATTGCATTTACGAGGCTGCCAACGGTATCATTTGGGTAGGTACGCGTGAAGGCTTCTACTGTTTTAATGAGAAAGAAAAGAAAATCAAACGATATACTACGGCTAACGGTTTGCCCAACAATGTGGTATATGGTATTCTGGAAGATACTTTCGGACGTCTTTGGGTAAGTACCAACCGTGGCATTTCCTGTTTCAATCCGGAAACAGAGAGGTTCCGTAATTTTACGGAATCCGACGGGTTACAGAGTAATCAGTTTAATACTTCTTCGTTCTGTCGCACTTCGAGCGGTCAGATGTATTTCGGAGGTATCAACGGGATCACTACTTTCCGCCCGGAACTATTGCTGGATAACCCTTATACGCCTCCGGTAGTTATCACTAAACTTCAACTGTTTAACAAGACAGTTCGCCCGGATGATGAAACCGGTATCCTGACTAAGAATATCAATGAGACAGAAAGTATCACCCTGAAATCATGGCAAACTGCTTTCACGATTGAATTTGTAGTATCCAATTATATTTCCGGACAACATAACACTTTCGCTTATAAACTGGAAGGATATGACAAAGAGTGGTATTATCTGACAGATAAACGTACTGTCTCCTACTCCAACCTACCACAAGGCACTTATCACTTTTTGGTAAAAGCTGCCAATAGTGACGGAAAATGGAATACTGTACCTACAATGTTGGAAATCATAGTTCTCCCTATCTGGTACAAGACCTGGTGGGCAATCATGATTTTCCTCGCCACTTTTATCGGGTTTATCACTTTCGTCTTCCGCTTCTTCTGGATGCGTAAGAGTATGGAAGCGGAACTGGAACTTGAACGCAGGGACAAGGAGCATCAAGAAGAAATCAACCAGATGAAGATGCGTTTCTTCATCAATATTTCGCACGAGCTTCGCACGCCATTAACTCTCATCTTAGCTCCTTTACAAGAAATAATCAATAAGATTAGTGATCGCTGGACTCGTAACCAACTGGAATATATCCAACGCAACGCCAATCGTCTGTTGCATCTTGTCAACCAGTTGATGGATTATCGCCGTGCCGAATTGGGAGTTTTCGAGCTGAAAGTAAAGAAAGAGAATGCGCATCAACTGATACAGGATAATTTCTTGTTCTACGATAAACTGGCACGCCACAAGAAGATTACTTATACTCTCCACTCCGAACTGGAAGAAAAAGAGGAACTTTTCGATCCGAATTATCTGGAACTGATCGTTAATAACCTGCTTTCAAATGCTTTCAAATATACAGAAAGCGGGCAAAGCATTACTGTTACGTTGAAAGAGGAAAACAATTGGCTGGTACTGCAAGTTAGTGATACCGGTATTGGTATTCCTATCAACAAGCAGGGGAAAATATTCGAACGTTTCTATCAGATAGAGAGTGAGCACGTAGGAAGTGGTATCGGGCTGTCACTGGTACAACGTTTGGTGGAACTGCATCACGGACGTATTGAGTTAGACAGTGAAGAAGGCAAAGGCAGTACTTTCTCTGTTTATCTGCCACAGGATATAAATATCTATAAATCTTCCGAATTAGCTTCTAATGACGCTAAAAATGAGGAGGACCAAGTTTATTCTACCAACTCGAAAGAGATGTATTTCATTGATACGGAAAAAGTAGAAAACGAAACGATCGAAACTGGTGACAAGAAACGTGGTACGATTCTTATCGTAGAAGACAATAATGAAATCCGCCATTATCTAAGTAGCGGACTTGCCGAACTTTTCAATACACTGGAAGCCGGAAATGGTGAAGAAGCCCTGGAAAAGCTGAAAGAGAATGAAGTGGACATTATTGTGACCGATGTCATGATGCCTGTGATGGATGGTATCAAGCTATGCAAGAATGTGAAGCAGAATATCCGTACCTGTCACATTCCTGTGATTATCCTGTCTGCCAAAAGCGAAACCAAAGATCAGATGGAAGGTCTGCAAATGGGAGCAGATGATTATATCCCGAAACCGTTCTCACTGGCTATCCTGACTACGAAGATACAGAATATGATGCGTACCCGCAGGCGTATGCTTGAACGGTATTCCAAATCTCTGGAAGTGGAACCGGAAAAGATTACGTTCAACGCCATGGATGAAGCTTTGTTGAAACGTGCCGTTGCCATCGTAGAAAAGAATATGGATAATATTGAATTCTCTACCGACGAGTTCGCCAGAGAAATGAATATGAGCCGTTCTAATCTGCACCTCAAATTGAAAGCTATCACAGGTGAATCGACTATCGACTTTATACGCAAGATTCGTTTCAATGAAGCGGCAAAACTACTGAAGGATGGCCGTTATACAATAGCAGAAGTCAGCACAATGGTAGGATTTAATACGCCGTCTTACTTTGCTACGAGTTTCAAAAAGTATTTCGGATGTTTGCCTACGGAGTATATTAAGAAAGCAAAGGGATAAACAACTAGAGAGGTAAATCCAAAAATATTATGATTTTTACGGAATCCAATCCATAAAAATCATAATATTTTTGGATTGGAAGAGAGTTTATACATAACAAACAACCCCAATGTATAAAACAGTACTTTTCTTTTTTTCAGTAGGGTTTTGAGCTAAATTCATAGTTACAAGGATTAATCTAGCACAATAGTCTTTTTAATAATTCTTCTTGGAGCTATTATTTTCTTCGTTCCCTAATAAATTTGCGTTCCACTTAAGTGGAGCGATAGTTCAACTTAAGTGGTTCTATCGTTCGACTTAAGTAGAACACAAACTAGAATGTAGAGCTAATTATTATTTATAGAAGATAGGAAACTAAACACAGTATTAAGACAGCTTATCTCTTATTGACAACTAGCGTTTAGTTCGTCTCCGTACCGTTTCCCTCCCGTATCAAAATGAATTAGTTCATTTCATAAAAGAATAATGAAAGTTACATTATGATGTATAAAAAGCTTAATATCAGCCTAAAAACCGTTTTTCTAAACATTATTAATATATGATTCAACAATATTAATATCAAAAAATCATTTTTTGAACAAAGTGTGAACAGGACAAATCATCATTTCTAAATAAACAGATTACATTTGCAAACAGTAAAATATAACTTTTAATAATTAAAACCTAATAAAGTATGAAGAACATCTTTATTTGTTTATTCGCAATGTTCTTTCTGTCTAATTGCACAGACGACAAAGACGAATTAATCATTGGAGAACCCAACAACGACAAAGAAAACATTCTTCCCGATGAAGGTGAAGGAATTGAAAAAAAACTATTTGAAGTTATCAATCTAGATTATAAAGGTCTAGAAAAAGTAAAACAGTACTATGAAGCAGGAAACTATCAATTAGCTGCTAATGCATTACTAGATTATTATCGCATGCGTACAGATGTAGTAAACCCGAATGTAACTCTTTTAGGAACTACAGCATCAGCAGTGGAACTAAACATTGCAAATCAAGCTCTGGACTATCGCTTTTATGTAAGGAACTTCCCTGAAACTAGAGGAGAAACCGATGGAGTTAGAGACGAGTCGAAAGATATTTACTATTCTTTCAAAAATAGTGATGGAACAATAAATTGGGACTTAAAGGTTGACGGCATAACAGATAATGAGTTCAAATATCAGCGTCATCGTCATCAGTGGATGGTACCTCAAGCTAAAGCGTATTACATGACTAAAGACGAGAAATACATACTGTCTTGGAAAGAAGTTTTCACCGATTGGATGAAAAATTATCCATGTCCGGAAGTTATTAAGGATGAATATTTTCCATGGTCCGGATTACAAATCGCAGAGCGAGTTAGCTCACAAGCAGATTTAATGACCTATTATATACATTCTGCCAATTTCACTCCTGAATGGTTATCCATCTTTCTCACTCAGTATGTAGATCAAGTGGAGAGCATCCGCAAACTCTATAAACCGGAAGGTAATATATTAGTAACACAGTTATATTCACTGACTTTAGCTGGTGTTTTATTCCCAGAACTAAAGAAAGCAGAAGAATGGGTGGAAGAAGGTACCCGCAAATTAAATGAACAAATAAAAGAACAGTTCAATCCCGACGGTATACAAAACGAGCTTGACCCGAGTTATCATGTAGGTGCTATTTCAGACTTCTATAACGCCTACGAAGTGGCTAAAGAGAATAATAAAGCACATTATTTTTCAGCCGATTATATGCCGTCCTTACGTAAAGCAACAGAATTTGTGATGGACTTAGTTTATCCGAACTACTCTGTAGAAAATTTTAACGACACTCGTTCAGGACGTATGCAAAAGAGTATGTTGATAAAGAATTTCACACGCTATGCACAGATGTTTCCGGACAACGAAGGTATGAAATGGATGGCTACCCAAGGTAAAGAAGGTAAAAAACCAACTTATACATTAAAAGCATACGAATATTCCGGTTATTACATGCTACGTAATGGATGGGATCAAGACCCTAGTAAAGTGTCCATGTTCATTTTAAAGAACAACTATAATCCTAAAAAGAAATGGCATTGTCAAGCGGATAATAATACATTCAGCTTATTCCATAAAGGACGTAACTTCTTCCCTGATGCAGGTGTATATGCATATAGTGGTGATCCCGCCAGAGATAAATATAACCAAAGTTTCTGGCATAATACAATGACGATTACGACCACAAATATCAATAAGATGGAAGGCCATTATGTCCATAAAGGAACACAAGACAATACAAATTACATAGTTACAGAGAATGAACCATACGAAAATTCATCTCTAACCCATAGACGTTCTGTATTCCACGCCAACAAAGAGTTCTTTGTGCTTGTTGATGAATTATACATGAAAAATCCTGAAGAAGCGTATAATACAGGCAAATACAATTTGAATTTCAATCTTTGTGCACCTGAAAATGAAATAACTTTCGACAATTCGAATTCCAAAGCAGCCCATGGCATACATACTAACTACAGTGATAATAACAATATTGTTATTTATACATCATCTGAAGATTATGATTCATCTGCAACTTTTAAAAGCAACGTATCCAATGATCATGGTGTGGTTAATATTGAAAATCGTTTAGGATATAAAATTTCACTTAGAAAGAACAAAGATAGAAAAACAATTCGTGCTATTACCGTCATATACCCGACTTCCAATCCAACAGGTACCACAATTAATGCTGAATTTACCGATGGAGGTTACACAGGAAAAGCTGTTGCTATCAAAGTCACGGTAAATGGTACTCCTTATGAGTTAAGCTATACAATACCAGAAAATAATAACTAATATCATAACACTATGAATTTAAAAAAACTAACCTCTAGATTCCTGGCAATCTTATCTATAGTAGTCCTGACTCTTACAGGCTTCTCATGCACGGATACAGAGACTACCAACACAACTGGCTTTGCCATCTATTATTACAGCCTCACTGATATAGGTCCATCAATGAATGCAGTGATTGAAAAGCCTACATATACAGGAGGTGAACCGACAGATTTCGTTATCACCGGAATCACTTTTAATGGTGAACCATACACATCCGAATCATTTATCATTGACAGCAAGGATGGTAGTGTTCGAATTGTTAACTCTGATAATCTACCGGTGGGATTATATTCCATCTCTGTAGGATGTAATAGCAATGGCAACTACCATGAATTCAAAGATGCCATACAAGTAAAAATGTTGCCCAGCGTTCCCGATGGAATTAAAGTAGAACCTGATTATATTGAAATCGACTTTGAAGAAATTGGAGAATCGAAAGCTACTGCAAAAGTAATAACAGAAGGTGAACACGTCACAATCCCCAGCGGCGGTTATGCAATAGCAGATGGTCCGGAGAAAGAATTCTTCAAAATTTCTCAAAGTGGAGTTATTTCTATTAATCCAGATGAAGAGGCTATAAAGAAGATGAAACCGGGTTTGCACAAAGTATCATTAAAACTGACTACTTTAGCAGGAGAAGGTATATTTGCTGATGCTATCACATTCAATCTGACTTCCAAACCAATAGATGTAACGTATAACGCTACCAATAAAGGTATCATGGAGAAAGAGTCTGAAACGAACGGACAAACTGAATATATCAGTCCTATACCTGTCATTGAAGGTTCAACAGAGGAAGCTAAGTTCAGTATAGCTAACATTATTCCGGAAATAGCAGAAGGAAAAGTGACTATCAATGAAACAACCGGAGCTATATCAATCGCTAAAGGACATGGTATCACAGAAGCCGGAAACTATGAAATCACTATAAAAGTTTCCAACAAATTCGCTCCTGAAGGTGTAGAAATGCCAACTAAATTCACAATTCAAGTAGTTGATGAAATCACTCCTATATCAGGATTTGAATACGCAGCTTTAGAGATAGCACAATACGCGCCTATATCAGCTCAACCCAAAGAAGGAATGCAAGGAAACTATGTCACCTATTCATTCGTAGACCTTGACCAAAAGTTTGAAGGACAATTGACTATCAATCCGAGTAATGGTAAGATCACTGCAAAAAAAGGAAATAGTATACCAGAAGGCAGATATGAAGTTAAGGTACAAGCTGATAACAGTAAGGGAAATCCGACTATCACAACTTTCTTATTAACAGTTACTCCAAATCCTAATAATATAGTGTATGTATATTACGGTAATAACCTCGGATTGGATAAGGCAACAGAAGCTTCACAATATCGTATTAGAAGTGCAGCAGAATTGGGTAGTTTGGTTTTAACTCCAGAAACGAATTTAGATGATAAAGGTATTGTTTTCAAATGGAAGATAGCCACTAAATTCAATTTAGACGATCCTAATCAAACAGGATATCCTATGATTGATGAAGCAACAGGTGTAGTCCGATTCTCCCCGGATAATTTCAAAGAAGCTGATGCTCCTATGGCTTATCTTATAATAGAAGCCACTGCCGGAGAAGGTGATCTTGCAAGAACTTTCAAAACATTCGTTGCTTTTGACTTTAATCCTAGTACAAATCCTATTAGAATAGAATATACTCCATTTGTATTCAAAGTAAATCCAAGAAAGGGAGGAATTTCTGTAGAACCTACGTTAGTCGGAGTAACAGATGTTTCACAATTTGTAATGGATTATCGTCGTTCATTCCGTTATCAAAATCTGGAAGGGCCTAAAACACATAAATCGGGAGCAATCACTACTGGAGATAAAGTAGATGCAACAGTATTTATGAACCAAGTATGGCGTAATTATTACGGATCAACAGCACCCAATTATGGAGCAAGAGCACCTATGTCCTATTATGATGGAATTTCTAACAAAATTAATAAGAAGTTATCAGATGCATTAGGTTATGTCGACCCGACCAAAGGATGGGCTGTTACCATTAATCCCAACAAATGGTTTGGTGATCCTACGTATGGAGAAGAAAACGGACAATTTGCCAATGGTATTATGACTGGTCAAATGACCTATAGAACAGATGGAGATTCAGGCAAATTAAGCTCTGATAAGAATTGTCCCAAAGCATTCCCATTATTGATATGGTTTGATGAAAATTTCTAAATTAAAAGACATTACAATTATGTACAATATATATACAAAAGCAATAAGCAAAAGAGGGTGGTTCACCCTCTTAGCTCTCATAGCTACAATCTGTGTTTCGGCACAAAACGTCAAAGGTGTGGTAGTAGACGAAACAGACATGCCTATGATTGGTGCTACCGTCATGGTAAAAGGAAGTCAAACCGGAACGACAACTGATTTTGATGGTAACTTCACTATCCAAGCCCAAAAAGGTTCAACACTGGTATTCAGCTATATTGGTTATAAAAATCAAGAAGTGAAAATTGCGCAAACAGACAAAAAGTTAAACATTAAAATGGAACCGGACAATGCAGTGCTTGATGAAGTTATTGTAGTGGGTTATGGTTCTATGAAAAAAAGTGACTTGACTGGTTCTGTAGCTTCTGTTGCCGCCAAGGATATAGAAGAATTTAAAAGTAGTTCTGTTATGGCAGCTTTAGGAGGTCAAGTGGCCGGTGTACAAATTACCCAAACTGACGGAACTCCAGGCGCAGGATTTGATATTAAGATTCGTGGTGTAGGAACATTAAACGGTGACGCTACTCCCCTTTACATTGTTGACGGTTTCCAAGTTGACAACATTGACTACTTGGCAAACTCTGATATTGAATCTATTCAAATTCTAAAAGATGCTTCTTCATCAGCTATTTACGGTGCGCGCGCAGCTAATGGTGTAGTGATGGTAACCACTAAATCAGGTAAGGTAGGTAGACCAGTAGTCAGCTACAATGGTTCTGCTACTTATCGTAAAATCACCAAACAATTAGACTTGCTCAACGCCTATGAATTTGTAAAACTACAGGGAGAACTAGATACCAAGTTTATCCCCGGTTATTACCGCAACGAAATCAATCCCGAAACAGGGGAGTATTACAAATATCGTACTTTGGACGACTATATTGGAGTAGAATCTGTAGATTGGCAAGGAGAAACTTTCAGTCCTACTTGGTCGCAAGATCATAACATTTCCGTAACAGGAGGTAATGACGGTACCAAATACTCTGCTTCTTTCTCTCATTACAAAGAAAACGGTATTTTCAGAAATAGCGGTTTTACTAAAACAACCGGTAAAGTTCGTATCAATCAGAAGATTAATAAGTATATTACAGCCGATGCTACTATCAATTATTCCAATACATTGAAAGAAGGTGCCGGAACTTCCGGTGATGGAGGACGTTTCAATATGTTAGGACAGATATTAAGATCACGTCCTACAGGAGGTCTGGCTAAAACCAATGAAGAATTACTAGCCAGTGCCATCGACCCGGCTATGTTGGAAACAGGCGAAAGTCTAGCACAGGTGAACCCCATCCTACAAGCTGAAAATACGACAGACAACAAGCGCTCTGAAATGTGGAGTGCCAATTTGTCTCTTACTGCAAAAATCACTAAGAAATTAACATTTAAAACAGCTGGTACATACAATACGACCAACACCCGTAGAGATGTATTCTACAAAACTCAGACAAGACAGGCCTACACTAACGGTCAAATGCCTTATGGAGAAACTCAGATGGGACGCGAAAAACGTTGGACCAATTACAACCAGTTAACATGGGTAGAAAAAATAAAGCAACATCGTTATGAAATAATGTTAGGTGAGGAACTCGCATACAGAAGTTCCGAATTCTTATTGGGACAAGCAAAAAATTTCCCTTCAGATAATATCGGTAATGACAATCTAGGTCTAGGTGCAGTTCCCAGTAAAGTAAACACCTCGTTTGGAGATAAAACCATGTTATCATTTTTTGCGCGGGGAAATTATTCATTCAACGACAAATATATGCTGACAGCTACTGTACGTGCGGATGGTTCTACTGTTTTCTCATACAAAAATAAATGGGGATTTTTCCCGGCTTTCTCCGCTGCATGGCGTATCTCGGAAGAAAAATTTATGAAACAGAATCTTCCTTTTGTATCTAACATGAAACTTCGTTTAGGATGGGGTATTGTAGGTAACGACCGTATTGCTAATTTCCTGTCATTAGACCTCTATACACAAAGTAAATATGGTATTGGTAACACAACTTCCACTGTACTGACTCAATCTCACCTGAAGAATAAAAATTTGAAATGGGAAGGTTCAAGTACTACCAATCTAGGTGTTGACCTTGGGTTCTTTGATAATCGCCTGAATGTTACAGCTGATTTCTTTATCAAGAATACCAAAGACTTGCTACTTGCGCAAAACCTAGCGTATGTTACCGGATTCTCATCACAAATGCAGAATATTGGTAAAATCCAGAATCGCGGTATCGAATTGGCTATTAATAGCACTAATATCCAAAATCGTAATTTTACCTGGAGTACAGACTTCAATATTTCATTCATTCGCAATGAACTGAAAGCTTTATCTTCCGGTGCCAACTATGCAGAAGCATATTCTAACTTCGATAGAACCAATTATACTCAATCAGACTATCGTGCCATAGTAGGCGAATCATTAGGATTGATTTACGGTTATGAATTCGATGGTATTTATCAAGTAGACGATTTCTACACTTCAGCCGCTACAGGAAAACTCATCTTGAAGCCGGGTATTACGAACAACACACGTTATGATGGTGGGGCTGCTCCGGGCGTAGTAAAATACAAAGACCAAAACGGTGACGGAAAGATCACTACCGCCGACCGCACAGTCATCGGTAATGCCATGCCGAAATGGTTTGGAGGTATCACCAACTCTTTTAGTTTCAAAGGAATAGATTTTAGTTTCATGTTACAATACAGCTATGGCAATGATGTGTTCAACGCAACCCGTCAGTTTGCAACCGGTTCACAAGACCAGCGCTACAATATGCTGGCAGAAGTTGCCGATCGTTGGAGTCCTACCAATGCATCCAACAAAGTACCCTCAACGAAAGGGTATGTAAAGGGAGACGTGTACTCACGCTTCGTAGAAGACGGTTCGTTCCTACGACTGAAGAACATGACATTAGGATACAGCCTGCCGAAAAAATGGATTAACAAAATCCACATATCCAAACTTCGCATATATGGTACTGCACAGAACTTGTTCTGCATCAGCGGATATAGCGGATATGATCCGGAAGTCAGCACAGCAGCCAGCAATCCTATGACTCCCGGTCTGGATTGGGGTGCATATCCAAAGAGCAGAGTATTTACATTCGGACTTGATGTTCAATTTTAAACGAGTATAACAATGAAAAAACTAATATATTATATATCAGCACTGGCTTTATGCACATTGTCTTTCACTTCATGTTCCGATTTATTGGATGAAGATCCGAAATCAGATATTAGAAAGAACCAATATATGAACAATGCATCTGAAGCCAACAATGTATTGTTAGGAGTTTACCGCAACATGGTGGCAGATAACCTTTATGGTATGAACTTATCATGCATATTTGATTTAACTAATGACCTGGCACAATGTGAAGGAAACAGTACCAGTAGTTTCCGTGAATATCCGGCTAATGCATTCAATCCCAACAATTCGTATGTGCAAAATACATGGGCATCCTTATATAGTGCTATTTATAGCGCCAACGACTTTATAGAGCGTCTGGAAGTTAAAATGGTTACATACAATCTAAACGATCAAGCACTCGCCACTATGTATTTAGCGGAAGCAAGAGCATTGAGAGCATTGTATTATTTTGAGTTGGTACGTTGGTATGGTAACATTGCATTAATTACTAACACATCCGAATCATCTAAAAATCCGTCAGAGTTCGTTCAAGCAGATCCTCGTGACGTATACAAGTTCATTGAAGAAGATCTTAAATTTGCTATCGAAAATTTACCGTTTGAATCGGATGACACCCTGCGTGCTAACACTCGATTCCGTTTTTCTAAAGGCGGTGCATTGGGATTGCTGACTCGTGTATATGTCACTTGGGCAGGCGAACCCATTAAAGATACAGAGAAATGGAAACAAGCTGCATTGACGGCAGAGAAGCTTATCAACTCCGGTAAACATCATATGTTAGATAATTATGAACAACTTTGGGAAAATACATGTAATGGTACATGGGATCCGGCGGAAAGTTTAATTGAGGTAAGTTTCTATGCAAATTCTGTTACTGGTACAGCCAGCGAAGACCCGGTAGGGCGTATTGGTAAATGGAATGGAGTCAGAGTTACCGAAATTCCAGGAACACGAGGACGTAATGCTGCCAACGTTAAAGTAGTACATACATTCTTCCTAGATTGGTTAAACAAAGAAAAAGGAGATAAACGCCGTGATCTTTCCATAGCCAATTACAAATATGATCCAGATAAATCTTTCTGGGCAAAACCGGAGGAAGTAGACAAACCTACAGCTGGCCAAAAAAATAAGCAAAATTATACTCCGGCAAAATGGGACACTGAAAAGTATGTAAAAGAATACAACTTCTTACTGAATAACGATAAATCAAATGTCAATTGGTATATATTACGCTATGCAGACGTATTACTCATGTATGCAGAAGCACTTAACGAATGGCATCATGGTCCCAACAATGCAGCATTAGCAGCTCTTAATATGGTTCGCCGCCGCGGATATGGACTTCCTTATAATGAAGCAAATACAACTGTTGATTTAAAATCAACATCATACGAGGGATTCCAAGAATATATCCGGAATGAACGTGCCTATGAACTCGCTTTCGAAGGAAATCGCCGCCAAGATTTAATACGTTGGGGGATGTATTATGAAACAATAGTGAATACTTATATAAAATTAATTGGTTGGTATCCGGAAGCAAACTATGTAGCTTACCAATATACCCAAAAGAATAAACACGAACTACTCCCTATCCCAGCTCGTGACATGAGTTTGATGGAAAACTTCAAGCAGAACCAAGGATGGGGCGACTAATCTTTTTCTGATAAAAAAATCTATAATTTTTCTCCAATATGCCCTAATTAGGGCATATTGGAGAAAATTAAAACCTTTTTCAACAAAATCAAAACTTGAAAAGCAGAGTTCAAACTCCTTTTGGACAATCCTGCAACACAAAGTTAAGCCTTTCCACTACTTTTGTATCAGTTACAAAACTTCTAAAAACAATCACTTAAAATGAATAACATGAAAAAGAAACTTGTTCTCTTTGCTTCGGTTAGTATTGCACTTGCATCGTGCCAGACAACCCCAAAGGAAGACTACAGTTGGATAAAAAAAGGACTGGATGTAGCTTCTGCCCAATTACAACTTTCTGCAGAAGAGGTTAGTGGTACAGGAATGTTGCCACGCTCCATCCGTACCGGTTATGGCATGGATTTCCTTTGCCGTCAGTTGGAAAGAGATTCATCAACATTCAAAGATTCACTACGCGCACAACCCACTGCTGACCAGCTAGGCAAACGTCGCCTCTGCAACGTTTATGACTGGACGAGTGGTTTCTTCCCCGGTTCATTATGGTATGCATACGAACTGACAGGAAACGATACACTGAAAACTCAAGCCATCCAATATACAAATCTGCTGAATCCGGTACGCTATTATAAAGGTACGCATGATTTGGGATTCATGGTCAACTGCAGCTATGGCAACGCAGAACGTCTTTCACCCAACGACACCATTGCCGCTGTGATGAGAGAAACTGCCGATAACCTCTGCGGCCGTTTCAACGATTCTATCGGCGCTATCCGTTCATGGGATTTCGGAACATGGAACTTCCCGGTTATTATCGACAATATGATGAACCTCGATCTTCTGTTTAATGTAGCAAAAGCGACAGGTGACAATAAATACAAAGACATTGCTATCAAGCATGCTATGACTACCATGAACAATCACTTCCGCCCGGATTATACTTGCTGGCATGTAGTAAGCTACAACAACGACGGAACTGTTGAACGCAAGCAAACTCACCAAGGCAAGAATGACGATTCTTCATGGGCACGTGGTCAAGCATGGGCTGTATATGGCTACACAGCTTGCTACCGTGAAACAAACGACAGTACTTTCCTGAACTTCGCTATCAAAGTAGCTGATATGATTATGGATCGCGTTAAAACAGACGATGCTATCCCCTACTGGGATTATGATGCACCTGTGACTGAAGAAACTCCACGTGACGCTTCTGCCGCTTCTGTTACCGCTTCAGCATTGATCGAACTAAGCACAATGGTTCCCGACGGACAAAAATATCTGGATTATGCGGAAAAGATTCTGAAGAGTTTGTCAAGCGACGCATATCTTGCAAAAGTGGGTGACAATCAAGGTTTCATTCTGATGCACTCTGTCGGCTCACTGCCCAACGGTTCTGAAATCGACACTCCACTGAACTATGCTGACTATTACTATCTGGAAGCATTGAAGAGATTCATGGAATTGAAGAAGTTGAGGGTTGAGCATGGAGAGTTGAGAATGATCCAATAATACAAAAGCAAGAGTGTTCTCAATCGTAAATAGTAAATCGTAAAATCGTAAATTATATCATGAATAAAACTTTAAAGTATATCGTTCTGCTGGCAATCGCTTGTTTTGTAGGCAAAGCTAGTGCCCAAGAACTGAAAAGCGAAGTCTTTTCAATTCTTAACCTGGACTATCCGGGATTGGAAAAAGTGAAAGCTTTGCATCAGGAAGGTAAAGATGAGGATGCTGCCAAAGCATTATTAGACTATTACCGTGCACGTACCAATGTAAAAACTCCGGATATCAATCTGAACAAAGTGACTATCAGCAAAGAAGAACAGCAGTGGGCAGATGACGGATTGAAACATACATTCTTCGTACATAAAGGTTATCAGCCTTCTTACAACTACGGAGAAGACATCAACTGGCAATACTGGCCGGTGAAAGACAATGAACTCCGTTGGCAGTTGCACCGTCACAAATGGTTCACTCCGATGGGAAAGGCTTATCGCATATCCGGCGACGAGAAATATGCTAAAGAATGGGCACATCAGTATATCGACTGGATTAAAAAAAATCCGTTGGTAAAGATGAACAAGAAAGAATATGAGCTGATAAGTGATGGAAAAATCAAAGGTGAAGTAGAAAATGTACGTTTCGCATGGCGTCCGCTGGAAGTTAGTAATCGTCTGCAAGACCAGACTTCACAGTTCCAGTTATTCCTCCCTTCTCCTTCTTTCACTCCGGACTTCCTGACAGAATTCCTGGTAAACTATCACAAACATGCTATACATATCCTTGCTAATTATTCCGATCAAGGTAACCACTTGCTGTTTGAAGCTCAACGTATGATCTACGCCGGTGCTTTCTTCCCTGAATTCAAAGATGCTCCGGCATGGAGAAAAAGCGGTATCGATATTCTGAACCGTGAAATTCATGTACAGGTATACGAAGACGGCGGACAGTTCGAACTCGACCCACATTATCATCTGGCAGCCATCAACATTTTCTGCAAGGCATTAGGTATCGCGGATGCGAACGGATTCCGTAAAGAATTCCCACAGGATTATCTGGATACTATCGAAAGCATGATTATGTTCTACGCAAACATTTCTTTCCCTGATTATACCAATCCATGTTTCAGCGATGCTAAGTTGACAACAAAGAAAGAAATGGTGAAAAACTACAAAGCATGGAGTAAACTGTTCCCGAAAAACCAGGCTATCAAATACTTCGCAACTGAAGGTAAAGAAGGTGCATTGCCGGATTATATGTCTAAAGGATTCTTGAAATCAGGTTTCTTTGTATTCCGTAACTCATGGGGAATGGATGCTACGCAAATGGTAGTAAAAGCAGGTCCGAAAGCATTCTGGCATTGTCAGCCGGATAACGGAACGTTTGAACTTTGGTTTAACGGCAAGAATTTGTTCCCGGATTCTGGTTCGTATGTATATGCCGGTGAAGGCGAAGTGATGGAACAACGCAACTGGCACCGTCAGACTTGTGTTCACAACACAGTAACGCTGAACAACAAGAACTTGGATACGACAGAATCTGTGACTAAATTGTGGCAACCGGAAGGTGCTATCCAAACTTTAGTGACCGAAAATCCTAGTTACAAGAACCTGAAACACCGTCGTTCTGTTTTCTTTGTTGACAACACTTACTTTGTCATTGTAGACGAAATGATCGGTAGCGCCAAAGGTTCCATCAATCTTCACTATCAAATGCCAAAAGGAGAAATTGCCAACAGCCGCGAAGACATGACGTTCCTGACACAATTTGAAGACGGCAGCAACATGAAACTGCAATGTTTCGGTCCCGACGGTATGTCGATGAAGAAAGAACCGGGTTGGTGCTCAACTGCTTATCGCAAACGTTACAAACGTATGAATGTATCTTTCAACGTGAAGAAAGACGGCGAAGAAGCTGTACGTTACATCACAGTTATCTACCCAGTTAAGAAAAGCGCAGATGCCCCTAAATTTGCAGCTAAGTTCAAGAACAAAGCGTTCGATGAAAACGGACTGGAAGTAGAAGTGAAAGTAAACGGAAAGAAACAGTCATTAAAATACAAACTATAATAAAGCTGACTAAAAAGTCGGTCGCATCTCAATTTCTCCTCCTTCCGGAAGGAAGGGAATTGGAGATGCAACCGGCTTTTTAGTCACTCCCCTTCATCATTATGGAAAACTATTACACCCCCTCTGCCCTACTCCTCCCACTAGCTGCACTAAGTCTCGCTTCCTGCGGCAATCAAAAGAAAGAAGAGACCAGACAACCGAACATCATCTTCATGATGACGGATGACCATACCACTCAAGCAATGTCCTGTTACGGAGGAAATTTGATTCAGACTCCTAACATGGACCGGATTGCCAACGAAGGTATCCGTTTTGACAACTGCTACGCTGTCAACGCTCTTTCAGGACCTTCACGCGCCTGCATCCTCACCGGTAAGTTCAGCCACGAGAATGGTTTTACCGATAACGCCAGTACGTTCAACGGAGATCAGCAGACATTCCCCAAACTGCTTCAACAAGCCGGATATCAGACTGCAATAATTGGTAAATGGCATCTTATCAGTGAACCGCAAGGATTCGATCATTGGAGCATCCTTAGCGGCCAACACGAACAAGGTGACTATTACGATCCTGATTTTTGGGAAAACGGGAAGCATATTGTAGAAAAAGGATACGCCACGGATATTATTACTGATAAAGCCATTGAATTCCTCGAAGGTCGCGACAAGAACAAGCCTTTCTGCATGATGTATCATCAGAAAGCTCCGCACCGCAACTGGATGCCTGCTCCCCGTCATCTGGGTATATTCAACAATACTACTTTCCCGGAACCGGCTAATCTGTTCGACGACTATGAAGGCCGCGGAAGAGCAGCCCGTGAACAGGATATGTCTATCGAACATACACTGACAAACGACTGGGACCTCAAATTGCTGACTCGTGAAGAAATGCTGAAAGATACCACCAACCGTCTTTACAGTGTATACAAACGTATGCCTGTTGAAGTTCAGGATAAATGGGACTCTGTATATGCCGGACGCATTGCCGAATACCGCAAAGGTGACCTGAAAGGCAAATCATTAATCAGCTGGAAATATCAGCAATATATGCGTGATTATCTGGCGACAGTTCTGGCAGTAGACGAAAATATCGGCCGCCTGCTGAATTATCTCGAAAAAATTGGTGAACTGGACAATACAATCATTGTCTACACCTCCGACCAAGGTTTCTTCCTTGGCGAACATGGCTGGTTTGACAAACGCTTCATGTATGAAGAATGTCAACGCATGCCGCTTATTATCCGTTATCCGAAAGCAATTAAAGCAGGAAGTACCAGTAATGCCATCAGCATGAATGTGGACTTTGCTCCTACTTTCCTCGACTTTGCCGGAATAGAGATTCCATCGGATATCCAAGGAGCCTCCCTGAAACCGGTATTGGTGAACGAAGGCAAAACTCCTGCCGATTGGCGCAAAGCAGCTTATTATCATTACTACGAATACCCTGCTGAACATTCTGTGAAACGTCATTATGGTATTCGCACACAAGACTTCAAATTGATTCATTTCTACAACGACATCGACGAATGGGAAATGTATGACATGAAAGCTGACCCAAGAGAAATGAACAATGTCTTCGGCAAACCGGAATATGCTGAAAAACAAAAAGAGCTGATGCAACTGCTTCAGGAAACTCAAAAACAGTATAAAGATACAGACCCGGATGAAAAGGAAAAGGTTCTTTTCAAAGGTGACAGAAGACTGATGAAAAATCGCTAAATGATTATTTTGCGGAGTGCCCTGAAAGGGCTTAATTATATAGCGTAGGGCAACGCCCTACGTAAAAACGACAATCTGAATTTGCGCCCTGAAAGGGCATAATTGTATAC
>NZ_JADPLO010000053.1:0-49832 GCF_015667765.1 Bacteroides sp. 1001302B_160321_D4
ACCTTTGAAGTGCACCATTAGATGTTGCATTGTGTCCGTTTCCTGTAGCATCTCTAAAGGAAGTGCCATCTCCTTCATCCATCGGCCAAAGGGCAATCAAATTAGGATTCTTAGGATTAACTTCAAAATACATATTGTTTGCGATCTCCGATTCTGTACGAGCTACTTTCCATAGGCGAACCTGACTCATAGCACAATTATTACGGAAATAGCTACCACTATCCACTATTTTCATAAAATCAAAGCGTACGCTTCCACCTTTCGGTACAGGAGGATCAAAGAAGGTATCTTGTTTTCCATTCCTATAAATGGTAAGTGTTGTTCCATTATAAACGAAAGCCCAATGATACCAAGTGTTTGCTTCCAAATCACTGGCTGTTTGTTTTTGACCTCCCAAAGACTTTATCTGTAGATAATTGTAAGGCCTATTGGCATCTCCAAAACGGATATAGATTTCATGATCATTACTTCCGGAAGTGAAAATAGCCTGATTATTTATACTATAACCATCCATACGTACCCATGCTTCCAATGTCCATGCATCTACTGTAATTCCCCAATCCGTTTCAGGAAGTGTTGTTACATTTCCGGCATTACCACGTAATACAGGAACAGAAACATTCAAAGGCTTAGCTAATACATAAATAAATTTACTTTGAGCTTTTGATTTTACAATATTACCTTTTATAACATTTCCTAATGTAAGAGGAATGGCATAAGTAATACCATTAGTCACAAAATCATCCACATGAAGTCGATAATTAGCACTAATTTCACCTGCCGGAATTATCACTGTCGCATTCTTTGGAAGCATATCGGCTGGCAAGACTTCATATTCCGTACCGCTAGTTGCATTGTATTCAGCCAGTAATTCAGGAGAGAACTGGATTTCCACTTCCACATCTTCCATAACTTTTTGAGCTAAACGCACAACAACGTTAATGTCTGCACCATCATCCATGGTAACAGTAGTAGCATTGTTTGTACCAGCCGCATCTGTTATGTAAAGGCTGTTTGACTGTGCCTTGTATTCTGCATTCTCACATCCTATAAGAAAGAATGCTGACAATGCAATCATAAGACTTGATAAATAGATATATTTCATAATTTTCATTCTTATAAAATTCGTTTAATCATTATTCTTCGTTGGCAGCATTCATGCGATCATAGAAATTCCTATATATGTTTGTAATTCCCTGACGCAAGAAATAATATTCCGGTGAACCATCATAATCGCCCTTACCTTGTGCATAGTCAAAGCCTACACGATAAAGACCACATCCACCAATTAACTGGTCTATTTCATAAGGTTTTCCATTAACAGTATAAGTATTTTTATATACGTAGTTTGACATACCTAGGAATCCTCCTCCAGTATTAGCATACGATTCAAAATTCTCGGTAGCTATGGTTCTACGGACAATTTCATCCGGAGTAATAATCCCCTGTTGTATCCAATCATCCATATCACGCAACACGCCTGTCATTCTATAATCTGCCATTCCACCATAAGCTTGCAATACAAAATAGTCTACATAGTATGAAAGCCATTCTTTATCCATACCTGTTCGGATTCCAACCTCACCGTCAATCAAGAAAAGAAGGCGTTTCTCTGGCATAGGGCGATCTCCACGATCGCGGTTAGGATCCATAGCACCATGTCCAAACCAGTAGGAAAGTTCCTCGACAAAAATAGTTCTCTGTACTTTATTTGACCAAAGCGGACCAACTCCCATTCCACCACCAGGCTCATAATCCCAGTCATAACCATCATATCCACATTCAAGACAAGCTTTATAAATATCCTCTGCATAGGCTTTAATTGCAGGCCTCACCTTTTCCGGATCACTACTGGTTCCAGCTTCGTGATAAATTTCTTTATCCGGAAGGTCGTCGCCTACATTTTGAGAAAATAAGGTAACAACAACCTTTGTGCCTTTCACTTTTTGTACATATTCCATATCAGCCTTTCGCTCCGAAGTTAATTCAAATTTCGGATGCCCACCCCAGTTGGAAGCAATGGTTACAGAATCAGGCAGACCTCTCAAGCTATTTTCACCAGTAGGAGAAGTTCCTGTCCAATTGTCGAACCAAACGAACACTTGTGGAAGTCCCGGTGTTTCTTTCCACTTGCGCAAAGCAGCATAATATTCATCAGTTTTAATTGTTTGATTCAAATCAACATCATTAATAGATTCCACATCCGTACATCCAACGAAGAATATAGCGGCAAATACAAATCCGAATGCATTTTTTATATGCTTTATATTCATATTCTATATTTTATCAGGTTAAAATTTAATTCTTTTTCGCCCACCACAAATCTGTAGCTCCGGTGTCCGGACCACCTAACATAGTTGCAATAGCTGCTTCTACATTGGCTGAGTTACTAGATTTTTCCGTTGTAGGATATGGTAAACGACGTACCATACGTTTACTATCAATATCACCGATATAACCAACAGAGCTTAGATTATCTCGCGCCGTAAACAATTCAGGATAACCAGTTCGGCGATAATCACACCACGCTTCGATTCCCAATGGATAGTTGGCAATCCATTTTTGAGTAATAATCTTCTGAAGTTTATTACTTCCGTTTTCCCATGCAACAGTAGGAACATCAGTAAATGAAATATTATTTTGAGAGTTCCATCGATCTGTATACCCTTGAGGAACAACTGTACTTGAAAGATAATCACCAATCTCTACGCCATATTGATTCATTGAAATTTGAATACCTTGTTCATAGTAACTCTTAGCTGCCGCTGTTCCACCTGCAATCCATCCTTGTAAAGCCGCTTCAGCTTTTAAGAAATAAGTCTCTGCCGCATAAAAAACTGGCATAGGAAAAGCATCTGTTACAGCTGGTTTAGAGTACCTTGCAGCACTACCTTCAACGCTTTTACTTGTATCTTTAATACCCATACGTACACCACGATACTCTCTATACGAAGTCGAGGTATTCATATATTTGCTGATACGTGGATCATTATATCCATTCATGTATGCAGAAAGTGTTGCATTGATAGCTAAATCACCCCAATCTGAAGCAATCCAAAATGGGTTATATGGCATAGATGGAAAAAAGGCATTATCATCATTAGATTCTATTACTCCGCCATCAATCGCTTCCGCCATCATTTGTTTGGCATATTCTGTATCTTCAGTATTAGAAGCGATACGTACGGCCATACGAAGTTTTAATGAGTTAGCGTATTTGATCCATTTGCTAAAATCACCATTATATATGATATCATATTCGGCAACAGGTACTTCTTTTCCTTCATTTTCCTGAACAAATGCCGAAAGTACATTGATACTACGTGTCAAATCATCAAACATATTATGATAGAGTGTTTTCACATCGTCATATGCCACTTGGAATTCTCCTTTTCCCATTTCAGAGTAAGGGATAGGACCATAAATATCAGCTACACGAAGCATAACACCGACCCGCAGAATAGATGCCCACGCATAAATATATCCGGTACCTCCTGTAGATTCTTTTATTGTCTGGAAATTCGGATAAAACTCTGTAAACATATCTTTATAAGGAACATCTACCCAGTCAGCACTAGGATTGAATGTTCCAAAATTAGTACCATTCCAAGGAGCAGTTGTTGCAAAATACCCGCCATACTGCCCTACCATTTGTTCAGTGTGTTGACTGTTATTTTCCTGACAGGCATTCAATAAGCGAGTCATAGCCACAAACAACGTACCGACCCGTTCCGTCGGAGTCATATCTTCGGGATACACGTCTGTTGGATGTGTGTTTAATTCGTCAAAGTTTCCCGTACATGAAGCGAATAGCAGAGTAGTAGTGAAAGCTGCCACGCTTACAGTCTTAATTATATTGAATCTTTTCATCATTCGTTGCTTTATTAGAATTGTACTTTTATACTAAATCCCATGTTTCTCAAGCTAGGTTGCATGAAATAATCCACACCAGTATAGAATGTACTGGTAGATGACGCAACCAATTCAGGATCGAACGGTGCCTTGCAATATATCATGCCCAGATTATTTCCGATTAAACCTAATGTTACATCAGCAATGTTATACAACCACTTTTTAGGGAGTGTATATTCAAGACTAACCTCCTGCAAACGAATATTGGTTGCTTCATATACATAGTGGTCACCTTCACCAGTACCAGCCGCTACTATGCTGAGATAATCCTTAGCGGATACATTTCTGTTATTGATGGTTACTCCTCCAGCCTGACGAAGTTGTGCGCTATATTCGGAAACACCACAACGATCAAGGAAAGCTTGTGTATTAGATACAACCAAACCACCAAAACGTCCGCTTAACAATATATTCAGACGTAAACCTTTATAAGTAAATGAGTTTCTCCATCCTAAATTAACCTTTGGAAGCAATGAACCGATTTTCTTATATTCGGTTTCCACCATACTTGGCAAACCTGTCTTGGCATCCAAATAGATATAACCATTATTATCGCGTTTAAAGTCACGGTTGATATACAGGTCTCCCATAGAACCACCTTCTGTCAGGCGTACTACCGGTGAAGTAGAGCCTCCTAATCTTGCTTTGTCTACATAAGGCATTTCAATCGGTTCCCCCGTAATTCTGTTTGTAACACCATCAGCCAATCTTTTAATTTTATTCTTATTATAAGTAAAAGTAAAATTACTGGACCAACCGAAATCACGCCACTCATTTTTATATCCTAAGGCCATCTCTATACCTTGGTTCTGTACACTACCTGCTTGGATGTTAACAGCCGTATACCCAGAACTTGCCGGAAGAGGCGCAGCGAATGTTTGGTTACGTGTATCAGAGTTGTAATAAGTAATATCAAAATTCAATGTATTCTTGAAGAAACGCATATTCAATCCCGCCTCATAAGATTTAGTAATTTCTGGTTTCAAATCAGAGTTTGGATACAAGGATTCTGCTTTATATTGGTCAAGCTGATCATCATAAACATAACGTACCTTTGTCAAATATGGATCATAGGCATTACCCACCGAAGTGAAAGAAAAACGTGCTTTTAAGAATGAGAACCATTCAGGCAAATCAATAACTTCACTCAAAATGCTTGAAAGACCAATAGAAGGATAGAAAAACGGTTTATTTCCTCTTTCTGAAAGAGCCAGAGAAGAATCCCAGTCAGCACGTCCGGTGAGACTTAAGTAGAGAAAACTTCTCCAGCCTATTTCCGCATTGGCAAAAACTGATTGTGTCTGACGCTTTAAACCATCAGCATTTACTTTATAATAACCACTGCGTGTAAGGTTTTCGATAGTAAAATGATTAGTTACATTGTTCAAGTCTCCATGTAAAGAAGTCAACTCCATACGAAGATCCTTAATAGAAGCACCCAAATTGGCCGTTACATTAAATTCATTGAACGTTTTATTGAAGTTCGCCAATACATCAGCATACACTTGTCTGTCTAGACGGTTTTCTTCTTTATATCGCCCTTTTGGACCGGCAAAATTACCGACCGTACCTGCGTGGAATTTTTCGGTGTATTTACTTTCGGTGTTATCGATGCTCACACGTCCTTGTACATTTAGCCCTTCAATGATATTATATTGTAGACTAGCAGCCAATTTATAACGTCTTCTATCGTTCTCACGATTCATACGATTCATAATCCAATAAGGATTTTGAGACGAAACACCGCCTAAATCACCATATGGCCAATACTGAGTATTTACACCCGACAAATCATCATAACGTTCGTATACAGCTACATCAGAAAAATCTTCGCCACGTGGGAACAAGTACAAAGAAGTAAGCGGGTTAAAATACTGCCCTTGCGATACCATATTCTTATCGTTTTGAATAATATAGTTAGCACTTGTATCCAAAATAAACTTATTATTCAAGAAGTTGGTAGTATTACGGAATGAGAAATTATATCTATCATAGTCATTATTGGGCATAATGCCTGTTGCATTAGTTGTGGCTACAGAGATATAGCTTTGACTCTTATCATTACCTGTAGAGAGAGAAAGTGCATTGGATACATTGCTTCCTGTATTAAAAAAATTTGCAGGATCGTATCTCTTATCAGTTTCTAATCCCCAGCTCATCATTTCACCTGTCATATTACCATAAGTGTTTTGAAACTTAGGCATCATCATAGGATCACTGAATGTGGTATTATTACTATAAGTCACGGTTGTCTTATCAGCACGTCCCTTCTTGGTAGTAATTAATACTACTCCATTAGCTCCTTCATATCCATACAATGCAGCTGCAGAAGGTCCTGTCAACAACGACATGCTCTCAATATCATCCGGATTAATGTCAGCTATTGATTCACTGCTCGGTTGTGTAGCCATAGCTCCATCACCCCCGGAAGAAGCACGATTATACATTGGAATACCATCAATCACATAGAGAGCGTTATTATTCTGCGTAATAGATTTAGCACCTCGCATTACAACCTTTACACCACCGCCTGGACCTGAAGCACTAGAATTAATCTGTACCCCTGCTGCTTTACCAGCCAGTGCTCCCATAAAGTTAGTACTCTTTACAGTTGTAAGTTCATCCCCTTTCACCTGTTGTACATTATACGTCAATGCTTTCTCTGACCGCTTGATACCCAATGCAGTAACAACTACTTCATCCAATACTTGCGTATCTTCTCCTAGGGTAACTTTCATGGGTTGTGCGTTGGTAAGTGTGATTGCTTGGGAGGCATAACCGATATAGGATACTTCAAGTACATCACCTTTAGCTGCTTGTATTTTGAAATTTCCATCCATATCAGTGATAGTACCATTTGAAGTTCCTTTTACCAAAATACTAACTCCAATCAATGGTTCTCCTTTTGAATCAGTAACAGTACCACTTGCAGTAATTGGTGTTTTTTTCTGCTGCTCTTCTTTATTACTCTTCGCAGAAAGTACAATATGATTATCTACTATTGAAAAACTGACATTAACTCCTCTGAATAACTGATTCATTACATTATTCAAAGATTCTTTTGTTACCTTGATAGATATGACACGATTTATATCGACATCATTTGTGTTATAGACTACTGACATTGAAGTTTGTTTCTCAATTTCTTTCAAAGCAGTGTTCAAGGGTACTTTCGATAGATTAAGAGTGATCGTTCGTTTTTGCCCATAAGCTGAAGCAAAACACGAAACCAACAAAAGGAAGAATAACAAGTGTGAGAACTTGTGTTTTATAATTTCTTTCATCTTATTCTTTTTAATTAGAAATAGTTTTTAGAGAGTTTGTAATTAGAAGCGGTAAATGTGATTACCGTTTTCACACAAAGGTTTCATGTATCTCTGTTTATCATAATTAATAAATTTAAAGGTTACACTTAAAATAAATTCCATAAGCGCTTATTCAATAGTAATACATTTTATGTTGTAACCTTACTAAACGAAGATAAGATTTTTTTTATCAAAAAAATAGAATAGGTAGATTTCTAATTGAAAAATAAATACTCAAATATTTGATAAATAGAAGCTTATGCGTTTATTAAAATCAGGCTGATTTATTACATTTGCATACATTTTGCATACAATATATGTATGCTTTACCTATTGTATAGATATAAATATTCATTTTATGTTCAAATATTCAAAAGATGGAATTTCGGTTTTAACCATATTAGATACCAGAAGAGCAAAAAAGAGTGGACAATTTCCTGTTAAAGTTCAAGTGGTATATAGAAGAAAGCAAAAATATTACTCAACTGGGAAAGAATTGTCAAAAGAAGATTGGGCAAGGTTATTAAAAGTAAAAAGCCGGTTATTGGCAGAAATTCGATCAGATATAGAGAGTAGTTTTTCAACTATTAAGCAACAAGTTAACGAACTGATACAAAAAGGAGAATTTAGTATTGAAACATTAAGCGCCAGGTTAGGAAGGCAGATGAATGATATGACTTTGCGCAGTGCTTTTCGCTTAAAAATGAAAGAACTGGAAGCCAATGAACAAGCAAACACTTACTTAAATTATCAAAGTGCTTTAAAAAGTTTAGAAGATTTCGGAGGTTCCACTATACCTTTGGAAAACATTACAATTGATTGGCTTAAACGTTGTGAAAAATTTTGGATATCAGAAGGTAAAAGCTATTCAAGCATAAGTATTTATTTCCGAGCTTTAAAGTGTGTCTTAAATCGTGCTGTACATGATGGTATCATAAAAGAATCATCTTTTCCTTTTGGAAAGAATAAATATGAAATTTCTGAAGGGTGTGGACGTAAATTAGCACTTACTCTTTCTGAAATAAAAAAAGTAATGTCTTATCAATGTGAAACAAAAGATATAGAAGAATTTAGGGATCTCTGGGTGTTTTCTTATTTATGTAATGGCATTAATTTTATGGATTTATTATTTCTTCAGTATTCAAATATTATGGATGGAGAAATATGCTTTGTACGCTCTAAGACATCTCGAACTACCAAACATAACAAAGAGATACATGCAATCATTACTCCTGAAATGTGGAATATTATTCAAAAATGGGGTAATCCAAGATTAAGCCCGCAAACGTATATTTTTAAATATGCTAGAGGATCTGAAGATGCCTTTGAAAAGATTAGATTGGTACGGCGTATTATAACCAAATGTAACAGAAGACTTAAAAAAATAGCCCAAGACATTGGAATTTTTCAGTTGACGACTTACACGGCAAGGCATTCTTTTGCTACAGTATTAAAACGTGGAGGTGCGAAAACCTCATATATTTCTGAAAGCTTGGGACACTCTAACTTATCTGTAACCGAGCACTATTTAGCATACTTTGAAAAAGAGGAAAGAATAAGGAATGCTCAATTATTGACTAACTTTAATCTCTAGATTAATACATTTGCATGCAAATTGTATGTACAATGAAAAATGGACCAATAATTGATATAGGATAAAAGTGAGTATAATATTAAAAAACGCATATTCAGATTACCTATAATTTAGAATATGCATCTTGTTATCAGGAGTGTTTTGAAAACCGCAGGGATTTCCACTTTAGCCAAACGTAATTCAAATAAAAAAGGATAATATTATTGCAAATTATTCTTTTTATCGCCCGCGTAGTGATAGAATAGTATCTAATATTGACAATATTAATCAAATGAAAAGATTCCGTTCTTTGTATTATCGGCACTAACTAGAAGAAAACAACTACTATAAAACAAGTTATTATTATTCTTTAAATGATTTGTTAGGTTCCATTTAAAGAATCAAAATGTTCCACACCGAGAAACGAAGTGATTCTCGGTGTGGAACATTCCTGAGAAAACGTCTTTTATCGAATATTCATACCGCATATATGAATAAAAACAATTTAATTACTGCATATTCATGTGCAATCTTACTAACTTTTTCTTTCATTCATTGATTTTGCTCAATTGTATTTAGCCTGATATCTTAAAAATAGAACATCTAATCTATTTATCTAACAAGAATTGGATCTAGAAAAAGTATATGAAACTGATTTTCTCCCAAACAATCACGCTTGCCAACGCACAACCTATAAAAGTAACTTTAGGAGAAGATACGCAAGTATTGGACGAAGTAGTTGTTACTGCATTGGGTATCAAGCGTGCAACTAAGGCGTTAAGTTATAATGTACAAGAGGTAAAAGGTGACGAATTGACAGCTGTAAAGGACGCCAATTTTATGAATTCACTATCAGGAAAGGTTGCCGGTGTTCAAATTAATAGTGGTGCAACCGGTGCTGGTGGTGCCACACGTGTTGTTATGCGTGGTATGAAATCTCTGACTAAAGATAACAATGCATTGTATGTAATTGATGGTGTACCTATTTTTAATACAGGAAAAAGCGGTGGCGAAGGATTATTTGGAGAGATGGGAGGATCAGATGCTGTTGCTGACTTAAATCCGGATGATATTGCTAGTATTAGTATGATGACCGGTCCTTCTGCGGCAGCACTATATGGTTCTGCTGCGGCAAACGGTGTTGTTTTAATTACTACTAAAAAAGGCCAAACAGAGAAAACTACCATAACAGTATCCAACAGTACTACTTTCTCTAAAGCATATATTATGCCGGATATGCAGAACCGTTATGGTACAAGTTCCGGATTATTCAGCTGGGGAGAATTGACAAACCGTCGATATAACCCATCTGACTTCTTTGAAACAGGATCCAATGTTATCAATTCGGTAGCATTATCTACAGGAAATACCAAAAACCAGACCTATCTTTCTGCTTCTACAACTAACTCCGGTGGAATTCTTCCGAATAACTCCTATAACCGTTATAATTTTACGGCACGTAATACCACCCATTTCCTGAATGATAAACTTACTCTGGATATCGGTGCACAATATATCGTTCAGAACAACAAAAACATGGTTTCTCAAGGACAGTATTATAACCCTCTCCCATCACTGTATCTATTCCCTCGTGGAGACAACTTTGACGAAATTCGTTTGTATGAACGTTATAATACTAACTACGGCTATATGGAACAATATTGGCCTTATGGTGATGCAAGTTTGTCATTACAAAATCCATATTGGATACAAAATCGCATCAACCGTACTTCCAACAAGAAACGTTATATGATGAACGCTTCTTTGAAATGGCAGGCTACAGATTGGCTCAATGTTGTCGGTCGCGTCAATCTGGACAATTCCGACTACCGGAATAAAAACGAAAAATCAGCTTCTACATTAACAACATTCTGTGGTGTAAGTGGTGGTTTTGAAGATGCCATGCGTCAGGAACGTTCTTTATATGCCGATTTCCTGGCTAATATAGATAAAACATTTGGTGATTTTCATTTAACAGCCAATGTTGGTGCTTCCATATATCATACTTCAATGGATCAGTTATATATTGCAGGTGACCTGGTTATCCCCAACTTCTTCCAGATCAACAATATTAATTTCTCTGCCAACTATAAACCGGATCCTACCGGATATGAAGATGAAATTCAAAGTATTTTTGCCAGTGCTGAATTAAGTTGGAAAAATCAACTGTATCTAACTGTAACCGGACGTAATGACTGGGATTCAAAACTCGCATTCTCCAAACAAAAATCGTTCTTTTATCCGTCAGTCGGTTTATCGGCTTTATTATCAGAAATGGTTAAACTACCAGAGGTGATTTCTTATGCTAAAATACGCGGTTCGTATACAGTGGTAGCCTCTTCTTTCGATCGTTTCCTTACTAATCCGGGGTACGAATACAACAGCCAGACACATAACTGGGCGAATCCGACCGTATATCCGATGGACAATATGAAACCTGAAAAGACTAAATCCTGGGAAATCGGTTTGAACTTGAAATTCTGGGGAAATCGTTTTAATTTAGACGCTACTTACTATCGTTCTAACACACTGAACCAAACATTTAAGGTAGATATCCCCTCTTCTTCCGGATATAAACAAGCGATTGTACAAGCTGGTAACGTGCAAAATCAGGGTATTGAATTAGCTTTAGGATTCAGTGATAAATGGGCAGGATTCGGATGGTCTTCTAATGCAACCTTCACTCTAAACCGTAACAAGGTGAAACGACTGGCAAGCGGTAGCGTGAATCCCGTGACAGGAGAAGCTATCCAAATGGATGAAATGAATGTGGGTTGGTTAGGTAAAGAGAATGTAGCTCCTCGCGTCATCCTGACAGAAGGAGGTTCCATGACTGATATCTATGTATACAACCAACTGACAAAAGACAATAACGGTAATATAAAAGTCGATCAGAATGGTAATCTGGGTATCACTTCATCAAACACTCCGGTAAAAGTAGGTAATCTGGATGCTGATTTCAATCTCGGATGGACCAATCATTTCACTTATAAAGGAATTGATTTAGGAGTTGTATTATCAGCCCGTGTAGGCGGATTAGCTTATTCGGCTACTCAAGGTATTTTAGATTATTATGGAGTATCCGAAACATCTGCAACGGTTCGTGATAATGGTGGTATACCTATTAATAACGGCAAAGTTAACGCCCAAAAGTATTACCAGACTATTGGTACGGGTGAAGGTGGCTACGGTCGTTATTATCTATATAGTGCAACCAATGTACGTTTGCAGGAATTAAGTCTAAACTATACACTTCCTAAAAGATGGTTTAAAAATGTGGCGAATGTTACTTTGGGTATTGTAGGACGTAATTTATGGATGATTTATTGTAAAGCCCCATTCGACCCGGAATTGTCTGCCTCTACCTCCAGTAACTATTATATGAATGTAGACTACTTTATGCAACCTAGCTTGCGTAACTTCGGTTTTAATGTGAAAGTTCAATTCTAAAAGAAAAAGCTAATGTTATGAGAAAATATTTAAGAAATATCACAGTCGGTGCCGCTCTGTTGTTACTGGCAGGAAATTGTACCGATAAATTTGAGGAGTATAATACGAATCAATATCAAATTCATGATGCAGACCCTGCGACTTTGATGAAGTCTATGATTGAAACAATTGTGAATATTCAACAGAATGACTCTCAAATGCAAGATCAGATGGTGGGACAGCTGGGCGGCTATCTATGCTGTTCTAACACATGGAGTGGTACAAACTTCAGCACATTCAATCAGAGTGATGCCTGGAATGCTACCCCCTGGAACACTCCGTTTGAAAAAATATATGGAAACTTTTTCCAAATACAGGAAGCAACTAATTCTACGGGACATTATTATGCTTTTGCGTGTATGATACGTGCAATAACGATGCTTCGTGTAGCAGACTGTTATGGACCGATGCCTTATAGTCAAGTAAAGAAAGGTAATTTTTATGTTTCTTATGATACTCAGGAACAAGTTTATGCAAATATATTAAGTGATTTAGCTAATGCTGCTGACGTTCTTTATAATTATTATGTAGAGACTAATGGTAACGCACCATTAGGTGCCAATGACCCGGTTTTCGATGGAGATTATTCAGGTTGGGCTAAGCTAGCCAATTCAATGCGTTTACGTGTTGCTATGCGAATCAGCGGAACATGGCCTGGCATTGCTCAAGAGGCAGCTGAAGCAGCAGTAACACATAAAGCAGGATTGATTGAAAGTAATTCGGATAATGCTATGCTTTCTTGTGGCACACAGAGTAATCCATATCAACTGGCAGCTGTAAGTTGGGGTGATCTGCGTGTGAATGCAAATATTGTAGATTATATGAATGCATATGGCGATCCACGTATGCCGAAGTTCTTTAATAAGTCTACCCTTGCCGGGAAAACAGATAAATATGTAGGTATGCGTACTGGAGATGCCGATTTTAAAAAGGCAGATGCAGCAGGATTCTCTATTCCTGCATATACGGCAACTTCTAAATTAATGGTTTTCTGTGCTGCAGAGACAGCGTTTTTACGTGCAGAAGGAAAATTGCGTGGTTGGAATGTCGGTTCTAAAACAGCAAAAGCCTATTATGAAGATGGTATTAATTTGTCAATGGAACAATATCAGGTTTCAGCCACTGAATACATGAAGATTGACGAAGCTCCTGTCGTATCACATGAAAGTGATGCTGTGCAAAATGCTACTGCTACAATTACCAATACAGTGAGTGTGATGTGGGATGACAGTGAGGCTGACAACGTAAATGGAAAAAATTTCCAACGTGTCATTACTCAAAAATGGATCGCCAATTATCCATTAGGATTGGAAGCATGGGCTGAATATCGCCGTACAGGTTATCCGGAACTTTATCCTTGTATCGACAATCTATCAGATTGTGGTGTGAGCAGCCAACGCGGTATGCGTCGTCTAAGTTTCCCTTATACAGAGGCACAAAACAATAAAGCCAATTATGATCTGGGAGTAGCAGAACTAGGCGGTGCTGATAACGAAGCTACTGACTTAAAGTGGGCTAAAAAGAACTAATTTATATAATGCATAAAAAGGACTTTTATGAAGAAAATTTATTTATTATACATTGTACTCATATCACTGGCAACGACCTCATTGATCGGTTGCAGTGACTGGACGGAGTCAGAAGCAAAAACTTTTCCCGAATCGATCGTATCGGATGAATATTATGCGGCCTTGCGTGCCTATAAACAGACAGATCACCAAGTTGCATTTGGTTGGTTTGGTGGCTGGAGTGGTGAAGGTGCCTATATGAAAAGTTCTTTAGCCGGTATTCCTGATAGTGTAGATATTGTTTCTATTTGGGGAAATTGGTCGAACATTACAGAAGCTCAAAAAAAAGATCTGGAATTTTGCCAACAAGTTAAAGGTACTCGTTTTACCATGTGTTTTATTATCAGAAGTGTAGGCGATCAAATTACTCCGCAGAATATTCGTGAAAATTGGGAAAATATGGGATTTTCATCCGAAAAAGAAGCTGTGAATGATTTTTGGGGATGGCCTTCCGATGAATCAAATAAGGAAGCAATAGAAGCATCCATTCGCAAATATGCAAGCGCCATTGCCGATACAGTAAACAAATATGGTTACGACGGCTTTGATATCGATTATGAACCTAATTTTGGCAACCCCGGTAATATCGTAGACGAAGACGATAGAATGTTTGCATTTGTTGATGAACTAGGCAAATATTTCGGTCCGAAATCAGGAACTGGCAAATTATTAGTTATCGATGGCGAACCACAGAGCATAACAGGTAGACCTGAAGTCGGGTTATATTTTGACTATTTTATCATTCAGGCTTACAATAATAGTAGTCCTGGCAGTGATTCTAAACTCGATAAACGTCTTATCACAGGCGGCGTAGCAGGTGCAGGACTTGTTCAGACGTATAGCAGTGTCATGTCTGAAGAACAAATCACGAAGATGACCATCATGACCGAGAATTTCGAGGCTACCGATGCTGCTATGGACGGTGGATATGATTACACTGATCGTTATGGTAACAAAATGAAATCTCTCGAAGGAATGGCACGCTGGCAACCAAGTAACGGATTCCGTAAAGGTGGTGCAGGAACCTATCATATGGAAGCAGAGTATGGAACTTCACCAGAATATAAAAATATACGCCGTGCTATTCAAATTATGAACCCGTCATCACATTCATTACTTAAAAATTAATGTAAACTATGAAACGTATGAATTATATAAAAATTTTATGCTTCTCCGCAGTCATAACAGGCTTAGGAAGTATAGTAAGTTGTGGAGATGCAAAATACGATACTTTAGATACACATGCTTATATTGAAGAAGCTCTTTCCAGTACAAGTCAAAAAGTGACCGTACAGGCTACTGGAGAAAGTTTTACTACCCTAAATGTGCATCTAAGTAATCTTTCTTCTACAGACAATCATTATAAATTGGTTACAGATCAATCAGTACTGGACACTTATAACCATATTAATGGAACCGGATATATAATGTTGCCCAAAGATTATTATACGTTGCCGGAAACGATTACTGTAAAAGCAGGACAATATGCAGCCGATGCCCTCTCCATCGCTTTGAAAGCTTTCAGTCAGGAAATGATGAAATCGGGAGAATCATATGCACTGCCTGTAAAACTAGTATCGCAAGATGGAAGTATTTCACCGATGGAAAATACCGGAACCTTTGTTATCTTGGCAGAAAGTATTATCGAATTTTCAGCTCCAATGTTTGTTGGCGCTCCTAGTTTAAAAGCTAATAAATTCACAGAATCTCCCGAAACGTATTCACAATATACGATAGAGGTTCGTTTTCAGGTAGCCAACACAGCTGACCGTGACCGTGCAGTATTTAAGAACGGAGGAGATGATGCAAACTTCATCCTTTTACGTTTTGAGGATCCTCAAAGTGACAATGAAAATTATAAGGCACATTCATTAGTACAGATTGTAGGACGTAACCGGCTTTATTTGAATCCAAGTAATTCTTTCAAGCCAAACGAATGGCAACATTTAGCATTGGTCTGTGATGGTTCCAACTATCGACTTTACATAAACGGAGTTGATTCGGGTGTGTTGAGTATACCAACAGGAGCAACAACTTTCTCTGATGTAAATTGGTTCTGCTTAGGTGATGATTCTTATAGTAGATGGGGAAACTGTAAAATTTTGATGAGTGAAGCACGTATTTGGTCCGTAGTTCGTTCCGCTTCTCAAATTCAGAATAACATGACGCAAGTTAGCCCTAAATCTGTAGGTTTGGAAGCTTATTGGCGATTCAATGAAGGACAAGGTAATGTGTTCGAAGATGCAACCGGTAAAGGTCATACTTTGACAACTTCTGCTACTCCTACCTGGATTGACGGTATTTTATCTACAGATAAGGCTACTGAATGGAAATAGTAAAAATTAAATTGTATATGTATATGAAAAATATATTTCAATCACTATCAATAGCAACTCTACTCGGCTTGTTTGTCCCATTCATTTCGTCCTGTAGTGATGATGAAGAAGTTTTTAACGAGTGGAATGCTACGTATGTGTCTCTACAGAGAAATGACTATTTATCGGGGAATGTAAAAAAGTTCAATCTGACTCATGATGCGAATGGAATCGGAGGAGATGAAATTAAGATGGCTTTTACTGTAAAAACACAGAAAGCAGTCTCTACAGATATGGTTATCGCATTAAGTGCAAAAAGTGAAACAGAAGGGCTTGATGCAAGCCAGATCGTTTTAAGTTCCTCACAGGTTACTCTCAAAGAAGGACAGATGACTTCTGAAGAAATCACTGCAACGGTCGATCCAACGATATTCGCCAGTATCATGGAAAAAACAAGTTTCTCTTTCAGTGTATCAATCAGTAATGTAACTACCAATGATAAGAACACTGTCATTAGCAGTAATTTAAGTATCTTACCTGTCATCATTAATAAAGCTGCCTACTGTAATCTAAAAAGTGGTACTCCTAGCAATAGCCAACTTATCAGTAATCGTGCAGGTTGGATTGTTAATGTGGAAGAAGGAGTAGACGGCGCACCTAATAATTTAATTGATGGCAAGACTGGAACTGACGTTGCTCTAAATAATAAAGGCTTCTGGTTCACCGTTGATTTAGGAGAAACTAAGGTTTTAACAGGCATCAAAACGAATCACTGGGGAAATGCATATGCTCCTAGAGAAGTGGAAATATTACAGTCTGAAAATGGTATGACATGGAAATCATTAAGTTCATTAGCAATACCCGGTAGTAGTACACAAAACATCACGTTCATCTCTCCTATTACTACGCGATATCTAAAATATCAGATTATCACTATCTCTACAAACGGTCGTACGGATGTTACAGAATTTAATGTTTACGAACCCAAAAGTGAATAAACATAATGAATAGGTAACATAGAAATGATAAAATAGAGGGTAATCCAATGGATTACCCTCTATTTTAGAAACATACTTCACAAACATACTTCCAGACTATCAATCTATCTCCCAAAAGAATACTCCAGATCTCTACTTGTTAGTTCATCTTCGTACATCTTTCTTATGACTTATGGTTTTGAATTAAATTTCTCCTACTGAATCTTTACGCTATCATCCGGTTTCAGCCGTTTCAGTCTTGTTCGTAAACGCCTTGATAAAGAGCGACATTGACATGTCGGGTTAAAGTCGTCGACATGCCGGGTTAGTAAATCAGAGTCTCTATTCGCATAAAACGAAGGCCATGTTTCACTCAAACAGCGGCTCTATTGAAGGTAAATAGAGACTCTAAAAAAGAGACTATTTACATCTCCTTTTTGTTTTCAGGTTCGCGTTCAGCCAAAAGCACCGATGAAAAGGAACTTTTTAAGTAGACTGAAAGCTGAATGCGGTTTTTAACTAATTCTATTTAGATGGGCTCATCACGGTGAAGTTTGTTCAAAACTGCACCAAAACAAAATTTTCGATCAAACACTTGTTTCTCTAATGATCTAAGAAAGCCATAAAGGAAAGGGGGATTCTTAATGAGTTAAGAATCCCCCTGTAAAAAGACTTATGTTTATATCTTATTTCTTCATCACCCGAATAATCCGTCCGTCTTTCTTATAAGAAAAATGATTTGTATGCATCAAAACATTCAATATTTCATCAGCAGTGCTATCAGTAGAGAATTCACCGGTAAACCGTTCTGATTTCAAAGCATCATCCTTATAGATAAATTTAATATCATACAACTTCTCCATAATATTGGTTATTTCCAATAAAGAATGTTGTTTGAATTCCAACTTACCTTTCATCCACAGGAGCACATCCGTAGGCTGGTTATATTCAATCAACTCTGCCTGATAAGTATCCGTATTCACATTCAATGTCTGTCCCGGTTTCAGTAAATAGCCATTCTCTTCCGTTCGTGGAGAATCCACCCGCACCAAACCTTGAAGCAAGGTAGTCACTACCCTATTCTCTTCTTCACGCGCACGCACATTAAATTTCGTACCAAGCACACAAGTCTTGATTTGTTTACTGTTTACGATAAATGGAGCATGTTTATCATGGGAAACCTCGAAATAAGCTTCACCCGACAAATCGATTTGGCGATCCGAACTCCAGAAAGAATTATGATAAACTAATTTAGAAGATGCATTCAGCCATACCCTACTACCATCCGGCAGTACAGTCTGTGCTCTCTGTCCGGCAGCAGTTATCACCTCATAATCTGAAAGTTTATCGGAAAGTAATCCCCAGGCAATTCCACCGGCAAAAACAAGTCCGGTAAGAAAAGCAGCAGCCACAGTAGCATAACGCCCCCAACGGATTGAGATATTTTTCTGTTTAGTATTTCTCTCCTTTTCTCTGATAGCCGACTTAAATTTATCTAATGACGCCTCTGTATCTACAGCATTCATCACCGCTATACGTTCACCTACAAAAAGAGTATAATAAAGTTGCTCTAAAGTTTTCCGATTCCCCGGTTCTTCCTCGCACCAAGTTTCCACCCGGGCAGCTTCTTCATCATTACATTCACCCTGCAGATAATTCAACAAGATAGTTTCATCCATGCTCATTTGACCTTTTACAATAAAAAAACTATAAAACCTTTGTAGTAATACAGTTGTGAGTACAAATATACTAAACGAAAAAAGAAAAAAATATTTTTTCTCGCATTTTTATTTCATTTATCTACTTCTTTCATTATTTTTGTCTTACATAAATTAAAAGAGAATGTCACAATCTTCGATATATTTGGATATTAATAATAATAAGTCCGTTATTACTGCCCTAAAAGCAGGAGAAGAAAAAGTTTTTGACGTCGTCTACAGACATTATTTCCGTAGGCTATGTGCTTTTTGTTCTCAATACGTAAGTGAGCAGGAAGAAATAGAGGAGATTGTGCAGGAAACAATGATGTGGCTGTGGGAAAACCGTTGTACTCTGATGGAAGAACTGACACTCAAAACTCTTCTTTTTACGATTGTCAAGAACAAAGCCCTCAACCGTCTTTCCCATTTTGAAATTAAACGAAAAGTACATCAGGAAATCGTTGATAAATATGATAGTGAGCTCAATAACCCGGACTTCTATTTGAGTGATGAGCTTTTCCGTCTATATGAAGAAGCACTAAAAAGACTTCCGAAAGAATATCTCGAAGCCTACGAGATGAACCGTAATCAACATCTGACGCATAAAGAAATTGCCGAGAAACTGAATGTATCTCCACAAACGATTAATTACAGGATTGGACAAGCTTTAAAGCTATTACGAGTAGCTTTAAAAGACTATCTACCTTTATTCATACTTATTTTCGGACCTAACTTTTTCGAACAATCATGAAATCAAACTTCGTATTTAGTAGTTCAAGCCTGTTTATCGGACTTTTTCTTTTCTTCTTCACAGAAAATGTATATTCACAAGAATCTGCTGACAACTGGACTCTTAAACAAGCCCGCCAATGGACACAGAAGCAAAAATGGGCGAACGGGCTGAAGGCAATGCCTCATAAGACAACCGATTATCAGGAGTTTGCCTCACAATATCACAAGAACAAGAAAGTGTGGGACAAGACTTTCCAATGGCTAGCTACCCACGACCTCGTAAATATGCCTGCCGGACGATACGAAGTAGATGGTGAACATTGCTACATCAATGTGCAGGATGCAACAACACAAGATGTCAGTAAACGTAAAATTGAAGCACACCGCCACGGCATCGATCTGCAATATGTAGTAAAAGGTACCGAACGTTTCGGAATTACTTCAGCCGAATATGCGGAGCCTATCACCGAATATAAACCGGATGTTACTTTCTACAAAGCCAAAAAAATAAAATATGTAGATTCCACTCCGGACACATTCTTCATGTTCTTCCCTAAAAACTTCCATCAGGCATTAGTAAAAGCCGGGAAAGAACCGGAAGAGATACGAGTAATCGTTGCTAAAATCGAATATATCCCTTAAACAAAAACATGAGTGAACTTTTAGTCTATAAAGCCTCTGCAGGTTCGGGTAAAACATTTACCCTGGCCGTGGAATACATCAAACTATTAATTTTCAATCCCCGTGCCTACCGGCAAATTCTCGCTGTTACCTTTACCAATAAGGCAACAGCAGAAATGAAGGAACGTATTCTTAGTCAGCTTTACGGCATACAGATAGGTGATAAAGATTCGGAAGCCTATCTCAACCGTATCAAAGAAGAGACTGGAAAAACCGAACAGGAGATACGGGAAGCGGCAGGTGTCGCCCTTAACTATATGCTGCATGATTACAGCCGGTTCAGGGTAGAGACTATTGACTCATTTTTCCAATCTGTCATGCGTAATCTCGCACGGGAACTGGAACTTAGCCCGAATCTGAATATCGAGTTAAACAATACCGAAGTTCTTAGTGACGCCGTAGATAGTATGATCGAGAAGTTAGGTCCCACTTCCCCTGTCCTCGCATGGTTATTAGACTATATCAACGAACGAATTGCCGATGATAAACGATGGAATGTATCAGACGAAGTTAAAAGTTTCGGACGCAATATTTTCGATGAAGGCTATATTGAAAAAGGAGAAGGACTTCGGCAACGACTGCGTAATCCGAACACCATCAAAGAATACCGCAAACAACTGAAAGCTCTGGAAACGGAAATACTGGAGCAAATGAAAGGATTCTACGACCAATTCGAAGGAGAACTGGATGGTCACGCATTAACTGCTGATGATCTGAAAAACGGTTCACGGGGAATCGGAAGTTATTTCCGTAAACTGAATAATGGCGTTTTAAGCAATGATATCCGTAATGCCACAGTAGAGAAATGTCTGGAAGATGCCAAAAATTGGGCAACCAAGACTTCTCCCCGTTATGCGGATATCATCAACCTGGCTAATTCCAGCCTTATACAAATTCTGGAAGATGCTGAAAAGTTGCGTTCCAAGAATAATTTGTTACTGAATAGTTGCCGGTTATCCTTGCAACATCTCAATAAAGTGCAACTTCTCGCCAATATCGACGAAGAAGTACGTCAGTTGAACCACGACAACAACCGTTTTCTGTTGTCAGACACGAACGCCCTGCTTCACCAACTGGTGAAAGACGGTGACTCCTCTTTTGTATTCGAAAAGATAGGGACAAATATCCATAATGTCATGATAGACGAGTTTCAGGATACCAGCCGAATGCAATGGGGCAACTTCAAACTGCTTTTGCTCGAAGGGCTGTCTCAAGGAGCAGACAGTTTGATTGTAGGAGACGTCAAACAGTCCATTTATCGTTGGCGGAATGGTGATTGGGGAATTCTCAACAGCCTGAATGACCACATCGAGCATTTCCCGATCCGCGTCAAGACGTTAGCCACCAATCGGAGAAGTGAAACGAATGTCATCCGGTTTAACAATCGAATCTTCACAGCTGCTGCCAACTATCTAAACGGAGTGTATAAACAGCAATTAGGCAAAGATTGTGAGGATTTGCAGAAAGCCTATGCCGACGTTGTGCAGGAATCTCCCCGAAGTACAGAAAAAGGATACGTTAAAGTCTCTTTTCTCGAACCCGACGAAGAACATGACTATACCGAGCAGACACTTATTAGCCTGGGAGCAGAAGTGGAAAACCTCCTCGCCTCCGGAGTACAGCTTAATGACATCGCCATCTTAGTACGAAAAAATAAAAGTATTCCCCGTATTGCCGATTACTTTGATAAGGAGCTACACTACAAAGTGGTATCAGACGAAGCCTTTCGCCTTGACGCCTCTCTTGCCATTTGTATGATGCTGGACGCCTTGCGATTTCTTTCCGACGAAAACAATAAAATAGCACGTGCCCAGCTGGCCATAGCCTATCAAAACGAAGTTTTACAAAAAGGATTGGATTGGAATACCCTCCTACTCCTCCCTGCCGAGAATTATCTTCCCGCCGCTTTTCTTGAAAAGATAAAAGAATTAAGGCTAATGCCTCTCTATGAGCTATTGGAAGAGCTTTTCAGTATATTCGAGATGAATCTTATCAAAGACCAGGATGCCTACTTATTCGCATTCTTCGATGCTGTCACTGACTATCTACAAAGTAACTCTTCCGAACTCGACGGATTCATCCGGTATTGGAATGAAACGTTATGCAGTAAAACAATTCCAAGCGGAGAAGTAGAAGGAATCCGGATTTTCTCCATACACAAATCCAAAGGATTGGAATTCCATACCGTGCTCCTCCCTTTCTGCGACTGGAAACTGGAGAATGAGACCAATAACCAACTTGTATGGTGTACCCCGCAAGCAGCACCATTCGACGCGTTGGATATTCTCCCTATCAACTACTCCACCCAAATGGCAGAATCTATTTATGGAAACGACTACCTGCAAGAGCGTCTCCAACTTTGGGTAGATAACCTCAATCTGTTATACGTTGCTTTTACCCGTGCAGGAAAAAACCTTATTATCTGGAGCAGAAAAAATCAAAAAGGTACCATGTCCGAACTGTTGGCAAACACTCTCCCAATCGTAGCTAAGGAAGAAGGTATTGATTGGGAAGAAGACTGTTACGAACAAGGACAACTATGTCCGTCAGAAAAAGAAAGAACAAAGACATCGACCAACAAGCTAACCCAGAAACCGGAAAAGCTCCCTATCCGGATGGAATCCATGCGCCATGATATTGAGTTTCGTCAGTCCAACCGTTCAGCGGACTTCATCCAGGGAATTGAGGAAGAAGACTCGGACGACCGCTTTATCAACCGCGGGCGTATGTTACACACCCTGTTTTCTGTTATCGAAACAGCAGAAGATATAGATCCGGCCATCGAACGACTTATTTTTGAAGGAGTGATCAGAAATGATGAGAAAGAAAAAGTAGCCCGCGAAGTTGCAACGAAGGCTTTTTCTTCTCCTGAAATTCAAGATTGGTATTCCGGGAAGTGGACATTATTTAATGAGTGCGCCATTATCTATAAAGAAAAAGGAGTGCTGCAAACCCGTCGCCCGGACCGCGTAATGATGAAAGACAACCAAGTTGTTGTAGTTGATTTCAAATTTGGTAAGGAAAACCCTAAATATAATAAACAGGTAAAAGGCTACATGCAGCTACTTACCAAGATGGGATATAAGAATATCACCGGTTACTTGTGGTATGTGGATGAAGAAAAAATAGAAAAAGTATGAAAGCAGTTCCCCTCATCGGCATCGCCCGCCATCGACTAACAATTGACGGTGAAGGAGTTACAACACTAGTTGCATTTCACGGCTGCCCATTGCGTTGCAAATACTGTCTCAACCCGACATCTTTGCAGCCTAACGGTGTTTGGGAGAGCTATAATTGTAACCAGCTCTACGAGGAAGTACGCAAAGATGAACTTTACTTTTTGGCGAGTTGCGGCGGAGTCACATTTGGAGGTGGAGAACCTTTATTACAAAGCGAATTTATCAGGCAATTCCGCCAACTCTGTGGCCCGGAATGGAGAATCACTGTCGAAACCTCTCTCAATGTTCCGCAACAGAATGTAGAAGAACTGATTTCTATTATAGATAATTACATAATCGACATCAAAGATATGAATAATGACATCTATCAGCGATATACCGGAAAGAATAATGAAAACGTCTTAGGTAATTTACGGTATTTAATCGGGCAAGACAAAACCAAGCAAATCGTTATTCGGACACCACTCATCCCCTCCTATAATACGGAGAAGGATATTGACCAAAGCATAGAACTTCTGAAAGAAATGGGAATTACCCAGTTCGACCGGTTCACTTATAAAACCCCTAATGATTAATGACATGGTACGAGGAAAACAAACTTGCAAAATTTTAAAAGAGATTCGTCGGCAGATAGCTGAAGCGAATGATATTGAATTCATCACCTCTGAATGTCAGTATCAGGGAGACTGTTTGGGCACTTGTCCCAAATGCGAAGCGGAAGTTCGTTATTTGGAGCAGCAGCTTGAACGAAAACAGATAGCGGGAAAAGCAATCACAGTATTAGGCATATCTGCAGGGCTGATAGCCATGACTCCAATGACTTCATGCACTAATTCGGCTAATAAAGGAATGAATAAAGAAGTGTCTAGTGATACAACTTCCTATGAAAATCTCATTATGGGAGAGCCTGTCCCCACTCCGGCAGAAGACACCATCATTGCCTCCATAAAAGATGCACCACCTCCCCCGCCACCAGCGCCAACACCCGATGATGTGCTAGAAGGAGATATTTGTGAAGAACCACCTGTAGTAGTTGGATTTGTTGCCCCCGATATATCAAATACTTCACTGTCGGCTAGTGATACACTGGAAGTAGCTCCGGTTATGCCGGAATTCCCGGGAGGTCAACAAGCATTAATACAATTCCTTGGAAAAAAAATAAAGTATCCGACAGTCGCTCAAGGAGAGATGGGACCACAGGGACGTGTTATTATCCGGTTTGTTGTTGATAAGGAAGGAAATGTAGTCAACCCCAAAGTTGTACGCAGCGTAGATCCTTACTTGGATAAAGAAGCATTGCGCATCATCAACCAAATGCCCAAATGGAAGCCGGGAGAACTGGAAGATGGTACTAAAGTAGCCGTTTATTTCACCGTTCCAGTTATGTTCCGGGCACAATAAATATATGAATTAGAAAAAACTTAATCAATATGCAATCATTTCTCCAACTAGTCGCTCACGATTTATATGCCAAAATAGGAAATAACCTGTCACGTACAGCACTCATTTTCCCCAATAAACGTGCTAACTTGTTTTTCAATGAATATTTGGCAGGAGAATCCGATCAACCGATCTGGTCACCAGCCGCCATGAGTATCAGCGACCTGTTTCAGAAACTATCAGTACAAAAAAGCGGTGACCCTATTCGATTGGTTTGTGAGCTTTATAAAGTATTCAAAGAGGAAACACAGAGTCAGGAAACATTGGATGATTTCTACTTCTGGGGAGAGTTGTTGATTAGTGATTTTGATGATGTGGATAAGAATATGGTTGATGCCGACAAACTATTCAGTAATCTGCAAGATCTGAAGAACCTGATGGACGACTATGAATTCCTCGACAAAGAACAGGAAGAAGCCATTCAACAGTTTTTTCAGAATTTCTCCATTGAAAGACGAACCGAACTCAAAGAGAAATTTATTTCCCTTTGGGACAAACTAGGCACTATCTACCATCATTACCGGGAAAACCTGACAGAGCTAGGCATCGCATACGAAGGCATGCTCTACCGGAATGTGATTGAGCAACTCGATACCGATCAACTCAAATACGACAAATACATATTTGTCGGTTTCAATGTACTGAACAAAGTAGAAAACGAATTTTTCAGAAAGCTGAAAGATGCAGGCAAAGCACTTTTTTATTGGGACTACGATATTTTCTACACCCAACAAATCAGAAAACATGAAGCCGGAGAATTTCTGAAACGTAATCTGGGGGAATTTCCGAACGAACTTCCGGAAAGCTTTTTCGATACCTTCAAAGAACCGAAAAAAATACGTTATATTTCCGCTTCCACCGAGAATGCACAAGCCCGTTTCCTCCCCGAATGGATCAAAATGATTACGGACAATCATTCACAAATCGCTGAAGAAAAGGAAAAAGAAAATGCCGTAGTACTTTGTAATGAAGCCCTGCTGCTCCCTGTACTTCATTCCATTCCGCAGGAAGTGAAGAATGTCAATATCACCATGGGATTCCCATTGGCTCAAACTCCTATTTACAGTTTTATCAATGCCGCTATGGAGCTACAAACCAACGGTTACCGCTCCGATACCGGCCGATTCACTTACGAGGCGGTATCAGCCATATTGAAACATCCCTATACCCGGCAAATCTCATCCCATGCCGGTCCACTGGAACGCGAACTAACCAAAACAAACCGCTTCTATCCACTTCCATCGGAACTGAAGCAAGATGATTTCCTGGCTACCCTCTTCACTCCCCGTAATGGCATTAAAGAGCTATGCGATTATCTGATTGAATTAATCAAAGATATTTCAACCATTTATCGCAAAGAAGGGGAATACAATGATATTTTCAATCAACTTTATAGAGAATCCCTCTTCCAAAGCCACACCAAAATCAACCGTCTCTACAGTTTGATTGAAAGCGGAGAACTAAGTATACGCACCGACACCCTGAAACGACTGATTACCAAAGCATTGACAGCTTCCAATATTCCTTTCCACGGAGAACCCGCTATCGGAATGCAAGTTATGGGAGTACTGGAAACACGTAATCTGGACTTCCGAAATCTCATCATATTATCTCTCAACGAAGGACAACTCCCCAAATCCGGAGGAGAATCTTCTTTTATTCCCTATAACCTCCGGAAAGCTTTTGGCATGACCACTATCGAACATAAGAATGCAGTGTATGCCTACTACTTCTATCGCCTGATACAGCGGGCAGAAAATATCACTCTGCTCTACAATACTTCCTCGGACGGTCTCAACCGTGGAGAAGAGTCCCGCTTCATGCTACAATTACTCGTGGAAGGTCCGCATGATATCACTCGTGAGTATCTGGAAGCCGGACAATCTCCGCAAAGTATCCAAGAGATACAGATAGAAAAAACACCTGAAGTACTAAGACGAATTTATCGTACTTACGATAGCACTAATCCTTCATCGGTAATTCTCTCCCCTTCCGCCCTCAATGCTTATCTTGATTGCCGGTTGAGATTCTATTACCGTTACGTAGCGGGATTAAAAACACCGGATGAAGTCAGTGCAGAAATTGATTCAGCTTTGTTTGGAACCATTTTCCATCTCTCTGCCCAATTGGCATACACCGATCTGACTGCCAATGGAAAAATGATACAGAAAGAAGATATTGAACGCTTATTACGTAATGAAGTAAAGTTGCAAAGCTATGTCGATCAAGCCTTCAAGGAAGAATTATTCAAGGTCGCTCCCGAAGAAAAGCCCGAATATAACGGCATACAGCTTATCAACTCCAAAGTAATTGTTTCCTATCTGAAACAATTGCTCCGCAACGACCTTCAATATACTCCTTTTGAAATGGTCGCCATGGAAAAGAAGGTTTCAGAAGAGATAACCATACAAACGGGACAAGGACCGTTCACTCTCCGCCTGGGTGGGACAATCGACCGTATGGATGCTAAGGAAAGTACCCTGCGGATTGTTGACTACAAAACAGGAGGAAGCCCTAAGATTCCAGCCAACATCGAGCAACTGTTTACGCCATCAGAAACACGCCCGAACTATATCTTCCAGACTTTCCTGTATGCCGCTATCATGAGCCGGAAGCAATCATTAATGGTAGCTCCTGCCCTGCTCTACATTCATCGGGCAGCATCGGAAAGCTATTCGCCTGTTATTGAAATGGGAGAACCCCGCAAACCGAAAATACCGGTAAACAACTTCGCCTTTTTTGAAGATGAATTCCGTGAACGCTTACAGGCATTATTAGAAGAGATCTTTAATGAAAAAGAGCCTTTCATGCAGACAGAGGACACTAAAAAGTGTTCGTATTGCGATTTTAAAGCTATCTGCAAGCGATAGATTAAATTAAAAATTCAGGCACGAATTAGACGGATCACGGTTTTCCCAATTATCTTAAACCGTATAATTCCGTGTAATCCGTGCCTGAATAAAATATAAAGAAGTTTCAACGCATCCTTTAACAGAGACAAAAACGCATTGAATCAATTATTTTTCGAGCAATGGAATTGAGAAACTAAATGTAGATCCGTCTCCCTTCTTTGAAGTAAACCACAGTTTACCACCATTCTTGACAACAAAGTCCTGACACAATAATAATCCGAGTCCCGAACCTTCCTCATTGTTTGTACCGAAGGTACTGAAATGAGTATCAGTGTGCAACAACTTCTTCTGATTTTCGTCATCAATACCGCAACCACTATCTTTCACACTTACGATTGCCATACCATCTTCCTCTGTCAGTGACACCACTACTTCCGAACCTTCATTGCTAAACTTAATCGCATTGCTGATCAAATTACGAATCACTGTCTTAATCATGTCAATATCAGCACGAACAGCCACATTCTCTACAGGCACATCTTGTACTATCTTAATATTTTTCAGGCTGGCCACCATCGTAAAGATTTCACTTACGCCCTCTACGACTTCCACCATATTAATATCCTGATAAACCACTTTCAGCTTACCAATCTGGCTCTTCGTCCATTTCAGCAGATTATCAAGCAATGAGAATACATCTTCTGTTGTCTGATTAGCCATCGTTAGCAATTCATACATCTCATCACCGATTGTATCACTCGGCAAATTCAGAATCAGCATGTTCAATACCATCTTGATAGATCCCATTGGTGAACGCAAGTCATGTGCAATCACAGAATAGAGTTTGTCGCGTCCCATGATCGTCTTACGCAACTCTTCCGTTTGTGCAACAATGATTCTTTTCGCTGCAACCAACGAAATCTGGTGCGTCACACGAATAATCAATTCTTCTTTATTGAATGGCTTTGAAATAAAGTCATTACCACCCACCTGAAATCCTTTTACGATATCCGCCGTACTGTTTAGAGCAGTCAGGAAGATAATGGGAATTTCAGCCATTTCGGGGTCCGCTTTCATTTGTTGAGCTACCTCAAAGCCACTGATATCCGGCATCATTACATCCAGTAATACAAGATCCGGATTTTCCTTCTTCACTTGTTCCAACGCCTGCGTTCCATTACCGGCAGTCACAATTTTGAATTTCTCGTTAGTCAAAAGTACCTTTAATAAAAGGACGTTTGAAATCACATCGTCCACAATAAGGACTTTATATTCAGAAGGATTAATTTCCATATTCATAATTTTCTTTTTTTATGCTTCAGACATTTTTAAAATATTCAATCATACGCTTCAACCCCTCTTCAAGTTCAACAGTAGGCTGCCAGCCCAATTTCTCTTTAGCCAATGTAATATCCGGTTGGCGTTGCTTCGGATCATCATCCGGTAAAGACTTAAATACAATCTTCGAAGATGAACCGGTCATACTAATGATCCTTTCCGCCAATTCCAATACCGGAAATTCATTCGGATTCCCCAGGTTTATAGGACCTGTAAACTCGTCCTCCGTATTCATCATTCTTATCATTCCTTCAATCAAATCATCAATATACTGGAAGCTGCGCGTCTGCTTCCCATCACCATATATCGTTATATCTTCATTATTCAACGCTTGAAGAATAAAATTAGAAACAACCCGTCCGTCATTCGGCAACATTCGCGGACCATACGTATTAAAAATACGGATAATCTTCACACGCACATTGTTCTGACGGTGATAATCCATAAATAACGTTTCTGCACAACGCTTTCCCTCATCATAGCAAGACCGGTATCCCACCGGATTCACATTTCCCCAATAGCTTTCCGGTTGCGGATGAACGATTGGATCTCCATATACCTCGCTCGTAGAAGCTTGCAGAATCTTGGCATCCAGTCTCATTGCCAATCCCAGCATATTAATAGCTCCCATCACAGATGTTTTGGCAGTTTGAATCGGGTCATGTTGATAATGAATGGGAGATGCCGGACAGGCCAAATTATAGATTTCATCTACTTCAGCCGAATAAGGATAAGTGACATCATGCCTCACCACCTCAAAATGATGATTATCCATCAAGTGAATGATATTATCTTTCGAACCCGTAAAAAAATTATCCAGGCATATCACGTCATGACCTTCGTTTATAAGCCGTGTACAGAGATGAGAGCCTATAAAACCGGCTCCGCCACTTACCAATATTCTTTTCATTCTAAATATTTCTATTGTTTACTAAAGAGACGCTGTCTCTTCGTTTTGTTTATGGTCACAAATGTAACCGATTTGCTTAAAATAAACAATTTTCGGAGAGGATATTTTAAAAAAAAGAAGATTTAAATAGTTTCAATTTCCGAAACAACTTGCCACTGACAAATGTTTATAATAAAAAAGTATTATTTATTAGAACTATTATGATGACAAATAATCCAAATGCAAACCTCATAGAAGCGATGAAGGAAAAGCTCCCGCTCAAAGGGCAACTGGCAGATATGTTAATGGACACGCTATACATAGGAAAAGAGGCAGTATATAGAAGATTGCGCGGTGAAGTACCTTTCACCTTGCAAGAGTCGGCTCTTATTTCAAGAAAACTGGGTATATCGTTAGACAAAATTATAGGACTAAGTTTCAAATCGAACGCCATGTTCAATATAAACATTGTAGATTATGACGACCCGTTCGAGAGTTACTACAATATCCTTGAAAAATATGTCTCGCTGATTAATACGATGCCGGATGACCCGAATTCTGTAATGGGAACTTCCGCCAACATTATTCCACAGACTCTCTATCTGAAACATGAGCTTCTGGCAAAATTCCGTTTATTCAAATGGATGTACCAGAATAAATATATTGATTGCAAGAGTTTCGAAGAGTTGGATATTCCACCGAAACTGGTCAATATCCAAAAAGACTATGTAGCAATGACACGTCATATCCACTCCATAGACTATATATGGGATAATATGATTTTCCAGCATCTCATCAACGATATTCAATACTTCGCCAGCATCCATCTCATTTCCGACGAAACAAAAGAAGAAATCAAAAAAGAATTATTCTTATTGGCGGATGAACTGGAAGAACTGGCTATCAACGGTAAAACAGCCGACGGCAATCGTGTACGCATCTATGTGTCGAATATCAACTTCGAGGCAACATATAGTTATGTAGACACCAATAACCTGCAACTGAGCCTCATACGTATTTATTCTATCAACTCCATTACCACGATGGACAACGAAATTTTCTGTACCTTGAAAGAATGGATTCAATCTCTGAAAAAGTTCTCCACTTTGATATCCGAAAGCGGCGAAATGCAGCGTATTCAATTCTTCAAGCAACAGCGAGAAATTATTGACGCTCTTTAATTTTATTTTCGCAGATTAGAACTTCAAAAAAAATTAAGTTCCAATAAATGAAAGTAGATAAGAATCTTATCTACTTTTTTTCATTCCCTGTTCCCATCCTACCCACTTGATTCCCAATCAGAAAAAGACCTGTACGCTCATCTCTGTTTTACCACACAAATCTTTCAAACACAAGACGTAATTTTGCATAGAATGTATCACAGAGATTATTAACATTAAAATTAAAGGAACAAACAATGAAAAACGGTATTCTAAACGAATTAATATCTACAATGAGGGAGCGAATTCCTCAAGATATGAATCTGGCCAATACTTTGGCTGATATTTTATGCATGGGAAAGGAAGCTGTCTATCGCAGATTGAGGGGTGAGGTGTCTTTTACAATAGACGAAGTAGCGCTGCTTTCTCAAAAACTCGGTATTTCTATCGACCAGATTGTCGGTAGCCATGTATCTAATAAAGTTACTTTCGACCTGAACTTGCTTCATGCTTCCAGTGCGCTGGAAAGTTATTACGAAATAATCAACCGTTATCTGCAAATTTTCGACTATGTGAAAACAGATAATACGACGGAGGTGCATACTGCATCCAATTCCCTGCCCTTTACACTTTATTCTTCCTATGAGAATTTGTCTAAATTTCGTCTTTGCCGATGGATGTATCAGAATGGAGATATAAAGACGCCACATTCTTTGGAAGAGATGTCTGTGGATGAACGGATCGTCAATGTGCATAAGAAGCTGAGTGAAAGTATAAGACAGTGTCCAAAAACGTTTTTCATCTGGGACACAAATATCTTTTATTCTTTTGTGAAAGAGATCAAGTACTTTGCCAGTCTGAATCTGATAAGCAAGGACGATGTCATGCATTTGAAGGAAGAGCTTCTTCAGTTACTTGGCGTGGTAGAACATCTGTCCATAAAAGGAGAGTTCAGCGAAAACAAGAAAGTATCTTTCTATCTGTCCAATATCAGTTTCGAAGCCACTTACAGTTATATCGAGAAACATGATTACCAAGTCAGCCTGCTGCGGGTATATTCTATCAATTCGATGGATTCGCAAAGCTCGTATATCTGCCAGATGCAACGCAATTGGATTCAATCGTTGAAGCGCCACTCTATTCTAGTTTCAGAAAGTGGAGAAGCACAGCGTATCGCTTTTTTACAAAAGCAATTGGAAGTTATCAATACGTTGTAAACAATTGTAGATTTTAGGATATAAAGGAAAGGGGGAAAAGACGAGCTGTATCAGAATGTTGTTTATCTTCATTCTGATACAGCTCTTTTCTTTTAGCTTTTATTCTATTGTGCGCACACAACGATACCAAGCCCAATCTGTGGATTCTCCAGTAGTCCATGCGCCGAATTCTCCATTATTATGTCCGACCACCCAATAGCCGCCATCGCGTGAAGTCAATGTCCAATGTACAGCGCTAATCTTCTCGAATCCGCTCCCTGTCCAAGTAGTCGAACCACCGAAACCTTGGTTTTCAATGCTGGTAACGGCCCCTCCCATACTGAGCACCAGATACATCTCACGCTGGGTAGGCAGACGCCAGCCACTCCCTTTGTTTTCGCATGCCGCTTTTGCTTCCGACCAAGTTTTACCATTACTACTGGTATTTTCAATCTGAAACTTAGGAGCAATCTTATTCATCGCGTCACTTGTACCCGGAGTTTCACCTGAAGCAAATAATACCGAAGGATCCGTTCCTCCACTGGCATCACGAGAGACAATAGTGACCCCCGAGGATTCTACCGTTAGATAAGGGTACTTCTTTCCACTATTTGTATTATTCCTCACGCAACGGAAATAATTATTCTTGCTAATAGATTCGGAATCCAAAAAACCTGCCGACATCTCCATCCAAAAACGGGTAGCAGAGCCTTTAGCCTCATAGTATGATGAAGTCCAGTAATTACCGGTCCAGTTTTGATACCACCCATATATATTCTGGCTATCATGATTATTATAATTCTCTGCATTGCCACCCAAAGCATTTTCATAAGCGAATGACAGCAACAGTTCACTGGCAGTAGGCAGACGCCAACCATCGCCTATATTCCTACAGATATCCTCCGCATCGGCTACATTTTCCAACCGTCCCACACTTTGCTTCGTCTCGCCTATTTCCTTATAATATAGCCTGTTATCAAACCGAAGTGGATAAAGATAGAAAAGAGGTTCCCCTGCAGTTGTGTAAGATTTGGTTTCGGATACCATCTGAAGGTCAATCGTACGATAAAACGGGAATTCTTCATCCGACACAGTATGCATTACATTTCTGAACGTGATTCTTATCGTTCCACTTTTTCCCTCTTTCCACTTGCCAGGGTGAAGCTTCAGCCTAAAATCGTATCCGTGGCCAACCACATCATTACCCTTTCCGTCATTATAGCCTATGATAGACTCAAGATACATCTTGTCGTCCGCATTCTTTCTGCCTATAATTACATCATTATCCGAATCGGTCCGAATCAGTCCGGTACCATCATCGTTCGTTATATTCAATTCCTCAATATCCATAATTTCCCAATTGTTATTGACAAACAATTGCAAGTATTGCTCCGCACCCAGATTGACTTTATAAGTACGGCTATTGACTGTAGTGGGAATATATCGGAATGAGAATTCCAACTCCCCTTGATTGATGGGGAATTGTACATGAGTGAGGTATCCCTCCTTATCGTACAGGCCGAATAAGATGAAATCCCAACGCCACCACCAACCTTCACCATCTTCAACAGTACCATCACCTGCTCTTCGCGGATTAGGCTGTATGGTAAACGCCTGCACCCTTTCACTGAATGGTACCGTATTCGTCCTGTCTAATTGCGGAATTAAACCGCCGGCATTATATTGGATCATACCGATATCGTTAGCGTCAAAAAGTTTACCTTCTATCTTATCCACGGAAAACATGACATACACCGTCTGCGGTTCGAGAGGGAGTTCGTCGCCATCAGGATTTCGAATTGGAAAAAAAAGACCTCTCTCCAACACATTTCCGTATGCATCGACAAATTTGATAATTCCCGGATCTATTGTATACTGTGTCACTTCAATATTGTGAGTCAGGCGCCCTGCCGTCAACGTAACAGTAGCCTTACGCCCAACGCCAATATTTTCATTATTAAAATATGGAATTTTCAATTTGAGTTGGGTATCATCGTTCGCAACGCCCGATGCCGCATCAGCTCCACCTTCAAATTTGAGCCAGTCGCTCCCTGCAGTAACGGTGGCCTTCCAGCCGCCGGGACTGTCAGTAAAAACGTCTATGGCATAACTGTTATTCTGGTATTGAGTTACAGCGACCTCCGATTCACCCACTCCGAGCATATATTGCCCATTGTAGACTACATCTTTGACTTTGTCACGGTCATAGTGTATCAACCGGATTTTAAGGTTGGACATGACTGTATAAGATGCCAACGCCTCGCTAAAACTTTTATAACCGGTACCCAACGCCTTAGTAATGGTAATGATGTATTTATGGTTTCGCTTCAAGGGCAAATATTCCACCTGCTCTCCTGTATTTCCGTTTTTGGTAAAATCCACCCGGTAAAATGTCGATTCACCCGTACCGATCTTTCCTTTCACAATCAGGCAAGTAGCATCTTTACGGCTCGCTTCTCCGTCTTGTCCCGCACCACCGGCATCCCCTGCCGCCAGGGACTCAAATGTATAAATCTCCCCATCGTAGGGTGTGTTACCATTTACGGAATAAAGGATTGCATTCCCTTCCTCCGTCATTTTACCACTGCCCGTGGGGAGAACAGGAGTATCCGGAGCCGGTTCAGTAACCTGTCCGTTTGTGTTCCATGCCGGAGCAATGTATCCGGTGGTATTATAATTGGCCAGGTAAACCTCTTCGACCGTGAAATTTGAAGTGACACTGTTATTACGGATATCGATACGCGCTAGCATACGTTTCATATTAATGTCGGTTATCGGATTCATCGAAGGAGTGATTTTGCTTATTACCTTCTCCCCGTACATCGGAATCCGCGTATACCCACCAGTTGTCGAGCCGTCTGCCAGCCATTTGCCGGTTTGGGTGTGAAGCATCTCTTCCATTGCCCGAACCTTGGTGGTCACTCCCTTCGTGAAGCCCGACACAATATCATCAAGTTCCTTATTTGCTACGACCACGATGCAGGTAGATGCGGTAGTGGGAGAAAGTACGGCAGAGAAACTCACAGTGGAATTGTCAGCCAAATCCTGCGTAACTTCTGTAGCGCTGGCCCATTCCAGAAATACTGCCGGCGTTTTTGACATATCAAAAACAAGAATATCCACCGTTTCTATTTCGTCTTCTTTCTTTGCTGTTCCCGTTCCGGTCATCGTACGCGAAGATACGGACGGAAGGTTTACATCGGGAACCGTTAATGTAAAGCGAATACCGTTTCCTGCCGGAGAAGGCGTCGACTCAAATTCTTCCTGTACGCATCCGGTAAGCCATACCGTCATCAACAGAACAGACAAAAGATAGCACTTTCTTTTTATTGAAAACCCATATTGCATATTTCTATTTCCTTTCCTTAAACTTTGATATTGCATATTCGTCATTATGGTGCGGTCAATGTCACCGTTATTGGCAGATTATCACCATTCGTATTGGTTAGTGTGAGTCTAGCCGTATCACCGGACACAGCATCGGCTCTAAAGTAGAAGTAAACCGCATCACCACTCACGCCACTTGTTTCGAGCATTGTCTCACTGTTAAGCAGAATTTTATCCGGATCCTGTATCTGGGTTATCTTCCACTCCCATATTCCCGGATTGCCCGAAGTAAAAACAATCTTGCGACGTCGCATATTTCCGGTTCCATTATCGTTGCTGTCCAACTCTACGTTCGAGGTCAGCCACTCTCCGTCTTCTCTCCACTGGCTCAACAGTACATGGTGCCGCAAATTACCGGCATTGATATAAAAGCCTGTTTCCCGCTTAGTTCCGGTTCCTGAATTAAATCTGGGCATCACAACCTGGATATTATACGTATACACTCCTTCCGAAAGGGATGTCTGAGTCATATTAACTGTCGGCCACGTATCCATGGTACTTTTGTTTAATGACGCCCCCGGCAGAAATCCTGTATCCGGACTAGCATCATAATTCGTTTTCACTTCTATATTGACAGTGACCCCATCACCAGCCGTCTGTACCTTGGTCTGCGATAATTTGAGATAATATTGTTTGTCGAAAATTACATTCACCGGACTTTCCGTCCATTCAAGCGGGGTAGCTGAAAGCTGATAGGTTTCGTTGGATATCGTAAGATTGTAGTTGATGTACTCGCCCGATTCCCAAGAATGCGGATTCTTGGCGAGAATATCACTGAACAGGAATTCCCGACCGCCAAAGTTGGTGGTAACAACAATTTTGGCGGTTGCAGAGAAAGCGTCAGTCGGCAACATGAGGAATGTATCCCCCATCAAGGTGGCATCTTCGGTCACCGTTTTGTTATCGGTGAGAGTAGAAACGACCTTCCCGGTGGCGACATCGCTCCAGACAAACTTCGGTTTGCCGTTTTTCGTCGTGGTGGTCGGAATTTCAGTCATGGCAAGTTTACCGCTTTTTCCCACATTCTGGAATTCTATTTTCTCGATAGTCACCTCATCCGGTACAGGAGCTACTTTCTTGAATGTAAAGGTAACCTTAGTCAATGTGTGGTAGAAGTGTATATTCACACCCTCAACCCATACAGGGCCCGATATAGCCGCCAGTACATCGACATGATTGGCGGCGGATGCATTCGCTGTATAATTCAGCACCATTTCTCCGGGATCAGTGAAACTCGCAGTCGGCGCATTCGCATCGTTGTACGGATACCAGGAGAAGAATTTCATGCTCGCATTCAGCAATCCGGGCCAATATTGCAACGGCGAGATGGTGGCTGTCAGGTCGGCGTTAACCGTGGCACTTGCATTGAAGTATGGTTGGGGAACGGAAGCATTGGGAGTCAGTGAGCCGTAAAGACCGAAAGTCTCTTCTTTCAGATCAGTATTCGAAGAGATTGCCGCACCACGAGTGTAGACATAGCCGCCTTCTCCGATACGTTGCACAACAATTAATTCCTTATCACACGTCATCTCTTCTCTGACACACGAAAAGAGGACAGCCGAAAGGACAGCCATTGCCATAATCATCTTAATATTATTTATAGTCTTTATCATCTTACTTCTTTTCCGAAATTAAAAACAATCAACGAAAGATATTACAAGTCCATATCCAGATCAATGTCTTGTCTTTCACCCCAATCTTCTACGCTTATCGTCAGTATTTGAATACCTATTTTTCCTACGCGTGCCGTTACCTGATACACATTGTTCCGACGGATCTCTGTAAAAGGTTGCGCTGTCGGACTGCCTGTACCGTCAACCTTTGTTACGCTTTCAATTACTTTCTCGGTTATTCCGGTGACGTCCGAAGGGCCTTTCGGGACATTAGCCATACTGATAGACAGTCGGTCGGAATAATCCGACTTGAATAGACGTTCGGCTGTGTAGAACGAGCAAAGCAACTTCCGGTTTTCAGCTCCGGGAGCAGATGAATATGCCCAAGTTTCTGTAGTCGCAGCTGTCCACTTATGCGTTAACAAATTGCTTTCCGACACGTCTTCCTTCACTTTTCCGTAGTTTTTTGAAGAGTCGGTGTTATCACGCGTGCCGTTGTCCACGTTTCCCATCACGAAATAGCTATCGTAGGAGAAATTGTGCAAGGTGACACTAGTGCTTCCGGCAATATATCCGGTCACCGCCCCACCGTCTATAGCTTCGATAAAGACATCTACCCGGGCTACGGCACGTTCGATCACCATTTGTACTGTTTTGGTTTCATCAGGTGCTATGGATATATCCCGGATCACTCCTGTCATAGGCATTCCGGTTGCCGAAATAATCTGCCCGTCACTATTCAGTATGCTGGAGATATCGTAAATCATCTCCTGCAACGTCAAAAGATTGGCTATACCGTCAAGTTTGCTTGTGAGGCTCTGCGGTTCGTTGGCAATAACTACGACCAGGATATCATTACTGGACGTCACTTCGAGAAGTTGCGCATCTATATCAGTAGCTGTCTCCGGAGTACTCAACAGGATGTGTTCATTCACATCCAGCCTCACGCCACCGGGCGTGCTGCCGAATACGATAAACCGCATGGAGTTTATCTTCTCCTGTTGTTCCACATCCCCATTGTTCACCAAGTCGATGCTAAGTTGCGCCCGGGTAGTATGGGCAGGCAACTCATAAGCCACATCAGCTTCTCTACTACATGAGAACAAAAGGATGGTGGATGCCAGACAAATGATATGTAATAGCTTTTTTCTCATTCTTAAACTTCCATCCCGTGGAGCCAATGAATCCAGTTCCCCACGACAATACCAATTTGAAGGAATCCTCCTCCGTTTTTTTCAACAACTGTAAATATCAGGTTCCATTCACTCTGCCTGTCAAGATATTCCTGAAAGGGAAGCTCCGTTCCGTCGTAACGGGAAACCGGCCGTGCAATACTCAAGAGTGTCATCAGATTATAGCTCCAGACTTCAGCTTCGGTATTCGCATCCCTTATAATAAATTTATAATCCCATCCACTCCTGTTGAGCAAACGCATCGTGTTCAGGCGTGCGGACATAACCACGTCGGATATTTCACCCGGACCTGTATAGTAAGGCACATAAGTAACCGGCCCTTGTCCTGCGGGTTCGTTTTCCCAGGAATAAACTGCATTTTCCGGCGCCTGAATTTCAAATGTATATTGTGTGCCATCCACTTTATTTTCCTCATATCCCATTAACGCGAGATTAAACCGATTGGTGTCACGTATCAGGTTCACCGGATAAATTTTATGGTCGGTACTGGATGGCAGGTGGTCCACTTCTACAACCTCTCCGAAGTAAAGATGCTGAAACTCGAAATTAACAACATCCGTCTCTCGCTTCAGGGATACAATGACCTGTTGGAGGGTGCTAGTTCCCGGTGCCAGTTTATTACCTGCATTGTCCGAAAGACGGAATCTGTCAGACAGACTTCCGACGGTCAGTACTTTATAACTTCCGAAATCGAGCTCGTCGGTCAACGACATCCGGTTTCCACCCACCAGCGCAGCAACCTCGGCACTTTTGGTGAAAAGCAATTTATCATCGCTGTCGAACACAAGTACATCCACCGATTTAACCTGCGGATTAAATGCATCCGCATATTCCATATTGTAGTCGAATACAAATTCCAACCAAAGCTCGCACCGTGGAAGGTCTTCGCGTATACTGTCGCACGAAGCCATACATAGCATCGAAGCAACGATAAGGAACAGCGATTTAGTTTTTCCGAACATATCTTTTTCTTTTAGGAGGCAACCCTATCGGTTTGCCATTTTATATTGTCAGAGATCTCTATTTTGTGACCTCCGGTTATTTCCTCTTTTAGGGGCGCGCTTTGCATTTCATTGCATCTCGGATGCGCCGGTATATTTCAGTGCTGTTTTTGGGAAGCCTGTCACCGGCTTGTTTTTACTTTTTTCGGCGGTCTGTTCCGCACAGAATATCTATTAAAAAAAGTACAGGGCAGGCAGTCCGCACTGCCCTGTTTTCTTTGAAAGTAAAGAGTTTCTTTAGATTTCGAAATTTGTAGTCCAGTATATCCACGGAGCAACTTTAATCTCAAAGTGGAGATAAGCACCTTTCTTATCGATATCTTCTTCTTCATCCGGATCTTCGGGTCCACCACCAGGATACCACGGTGTACCGTTACCATTTACCTTTGTCAGCGTAAGCGTATAATAGTTATTACGTACTACACCGTATTTTCCATACTCCATATAAGAGTTGGCTGCATTGTCATGACGAATCTCATAGTAGTAATAGTTGAGACTCTTTGGATACCAATAGATGCAACCTTCTTTTTTACACAGTTCACCACCATTCTTAATGTTGTTGTCATCAAGAATAGTCTGTGTAAGAAGAGCAAAACTACCCGGATCATTGGTGGTAAGTTCAGATTGTATCTGAGTATAGAACAGTTCGCATGCTGTAACCAAGAGTTTCTCCTGGGCGGTCATAGGGTCTGAGTTTGTTTGTTTAGCTTTAGCAGGTGTATAAGCAGCCAGCAAGTCAGCAAAACTTTTGAAGTTTACAGAGTTAGTTCCGTTAGGAAGACGATACCAGTCATCTCCCAAAGTAAATTCACCGGACTTCCAAGGTGCATACTGTCCCTTAAGTACCAGACGCGTAGCCGCACCGAACTTCTGATATCCTTCAGCCATCGTATTCTCGATACAGTATTTATAATTATCACCCGCATCTGCACTTTCAGCAACCCACTCTACCTTAGGTTCGCGGTTAGCATCAAGTGTATTCTTAACAATGCCTGTAAGATATTCAGTTCCACCTGCAGTCGTAAAGTTCGGGTCAACTGTATAGAAGTTACTTTTGTAGAATCCGGTAGTATGAGATGACGCTGTGGTAGTCTTCTTTGCAAAAGGATAGAACAGAGAGTTATAGTAGTCTATAGTCCAGTTTCCAAAATCAAATTGTCCAAGACTTGCATTTGTTCCATCTTCAAAAGGTCCAACTGCTAATGGACTGCCAATCATAACTTCCAACTTTGCAGCAAGGCGTTCTATCTCAAGAGTAGCCGGATTACTTTTCGCTGCATTCTGAGCTTGCGCTTCCGATTTATAGTCACTGACCAAAACAATCTTGTCCGATACATCGAGCAGACATTCATCTTTCCATGCATGATTGGATGGATCCGAATCGGAATCATCGTAGAATCCGACATTAATCATTGCACAACCATTGGAGTGTATAACCTCCTCTACCAGATAAGCATTGTTGGGCTTAGTATTGTTTTCAGGAACTGTAACCATTGCATTGATGGTAGCATAGGTTGCACCCTCTGAAAGGTTATCCAAGCGATCCTTTAATTGGTAACCCGGATTGGCTATAACAAGCAAATACTTAGTATTCGGATCCACTTTAACCGGAGTATTCGGAGTCGTAACTCCACTATTTGTTCCGAAAGAACCTGATCCCAATACCGTGGCATACTTAGTTGCCTTTTCATCCTTAGTCACCACCTTACCCGCATCGAACGTAATCACATAAAGCTCATTAATCGCGCTTTCTGCAGGCAAAGCCGGCTGTTCACCAGAAGCACGTGAACCAGGCACTTTTGGATTAGTCAGACTAATTGATACGTAAGCTACATCATAACCTGCTCCCCCTTCAACCTCCGGATTTTCCTCCAGATTCTCATTTGAACAACTTGCTAATGCCACAACGGCCAGCAACGAAACTAAAATTGATTTAATCTTTAGCATAATACAAAAAATTATTAGAATTAATACATATATAATTTCCCACTTAATTAGTAAGTTTTACTTACCATTTTTTCTCATCTCGGCAGCATTAGCCTTCTTCCTGACTAATTCTTCCAGATTGCCCCTAGCTGCATCCAGACCTAACTGCTCTGCGACCTTCAAATACTTCTTCGATAATTCATAATCTCCCTTCATTAACATTAATATTCCCATAGCATTATTATATTCCGGCAAATTCTTATTCGAATTCACCATACCCAGATAACGTTCGGCCGAAACCAAGTCATTGCGTGATAAAGCGGCAGTAGCAGCATTTATATTTGCAATCTCACTCTGCGGATACATCCGTACAGCCGTTTCGAACACATCAATAAACTCTTGCGAGCCTGTCGGATAGGTATTAGCCACCAGAAACATTTCATTCAAGCTCAAATTCTGCGGACGCGTCTTGATAATCTCTTTCGCTTCCTCCACACTAAAATTCCTCACTTCGTAATTCACTTTGCAGATAGCCACACGCAAACTTGGAAAAATATACTTCAACAAGTATCGGTAAGGTGTTCCTCCGTGAAGTTGCATCAGTTTTGTTTCTCTTCCTTTTTCAATAGGTATATTCCTGATAATATCCAGCACTTCGTCTTTATATTCCAATTCGATTGTTTCAAGCGCCTTCTCCAGTCCGTCCCAGTTTTCACCTCCAAAGACAATGTAGTATTGGTTTCTCGGAAAATCGTATCTGTGTGCCAGATAATCCCGAAGCGCCATGGCACGCCCTTCAGACAGACGTTTGTTCGCTGCCAATGTTCCTTCCGGAGAAGCATAACCGATAATATCCAGACGGTTCACTTTCACATTCGGATCGGACTTCAGCTCATCGATCATCTTGCGGATTTTAGCTAGTTCCTGAGGATTATTCATGTATTCGGGACGAATATTGACTTTATTCACCTCGAAATCCAGAAAACATTCTGCTTGAATATCCCGTTGTTTGATTTCTTCCGCTTTCGGTTGCAGATAAGCAAACTGAGGAACCGCTACGTAAGGCGTCCATACACGTTCCAACGTCACTTTGCCAAACTCCTCTATGTTCATCAATGCTGTTTCGCCGCAACCACATTCATCACGCTGCACGTCCAAGCGCGCATCCTTCATCCATGATTCGAACGGAACCAGATATTGATACCGAATCGTATCATTTCTTAGTTTTCCAGCTTTTTCCACTATATATGGCTTCTCGTAGTTTCTTTTCTCTTTGGCGCTCATCAACGCAAGCTCACGCTCATACGCCAGATACTCGTCACGACCTTTAATAGAAACTTTCGGAAGATTCTGAGTACGTCCGGGAGTCACCAGCCGCGGAATAAAATCCATTCCCCGGGCAGATTTCACTTTCACATTATTCAAAACAAAATCTATATCGACATGAATAAAATCACCTTTCTGTTCCAACCGCACCGGATTCACAGTAATGACACCTTCGTAAGAGCGGGATTGAGCCATAGCTGTGTTTATATTCAGGCTGCAAACCACCAACATACACACAAGGAAACCTATTTTTCTTATTATCATACTCCTCATTATTTAATTACATAAATAAGTGACACACTTGCTTTAGTAGGCCCGAAATAGTTTTTGCTGCTTTCCTTTAGTCTCGTACCACAAGTAGCGCAAGGATACTTGTCATATACAATGTGCGCATATCCCACTCCGACAGATGTTTCTATACTCCAGCGTTTTTTCAGAATCCACGAATATCCTACGGAAAAGCCACCACCATAAAGATATCCTTGATAACGCGTATGCTGCATATTGTCACTGATAAAAGACCAGTCGGGCCATCCCCCTACATTGAAATCGGCATAATGTCCATGCATTCCGACAAACATACGGCGAAAACTCTCACAAAACCAGTAACGGATTTCGGGTTGTACCCCCAAATGACGGAGGCGTTTGCCGTCGGAAAGTTTCCACGGATTATAATTGACCGGAATATCCAGCGTCCATTTACGCGCCAGTCCGATCTCCAGTCCCAGATTCATGGTAGTAGTAGCGTCATACAGCAGATTGCTTTTCAGCGCAACCTTCTGGGCATGACCCTCGGAAATGGCACATCCGAGCATGAATAATATGAGTATAGCAACTTTCTTCATTTATATCACATTTACTGTTGTTTATTGCCCCAATTGAGTAACATCTATTTTTATGCGTTGCACATTACTGATGCCCGTTTTAACGGAAGACACCATTGTTGTGAGATGTACGATTCCGTTTCTGGAATCCGCCTCTACATTGGGCAATACCTTAATATAGATCTTACCGTCTTCAACGATAATGCGTTCTTCTCCTGTATGTCCCTCCGGCATTACGGAAGAATACAGACGAATCCAATTTTTAGCACTTTCATCCACTTCGCCCGTAAGGCAGAAATAATCGATTTCATACACCTCCGAATTTGAATTTCCAGTAGGCATGAGCTGAAGTGTACTTCCCGTAGCAGGAACAGCTTCCCTTTGTCTAATATGAACTTCTTTTTCCAAATTTCCTGTTTTTAATGTTATAAATTCATGGGGATAGTTTCTTGAGTGTCACTAATAAGACAGAGAGCCAAGCAAAGGATTGCTCAACGGCTTAGTCAACAACCTGGCATATATATCCGCACAAGTTGTCACCTTCGATGTTAATTGAAAGAGAGTGCCGGTCACATTCGACCCCTGCACACACATCACAGATAATAAAAAAATCAAATATAAAATACTGATTGTAAGTTTTGTTATTTCTCTCATTAATTCTCCAATATACTTTCTTCTACTTCTTGTATATCTCTCTTATTTCTCTTTTTGCTTTTCTCTCTGGACAATATTTTTGTCCAAATCTCATATTGCAAATTTCGGAATATTAAAGGAGATACAAAATTGTATTCATTTCTGTTACAGAGAATCAACTTAGAATAAAGGGGCTAATTATGCAGGTAGCGAACAAGAGGGTTACGAAATTCACAACAAAAATATTTAATATCCTCATTTCTTTCGATATGCGAACATTAAAAAATCCCAAGTTTCTCTCATAAAAACTTGGACAATGGAGGGAAGTTATGGTTTTCTGTGTCATTTAGACACAACTTAGGCACAAATTAGACAAAAGACATAGCTATTTTATACAACAAAACAGCCCAATAACTTGTATAATTTGTGCCTAAATGACAAAAAGTTCAATTTCTATATGTATATATAGTTATCAAATTATAAGGTTTTACGCTCAGTTTCCGTAGGTGCCACCTCATCAGGAATACTGAATTCGCGATTAGCAAACAGATCAGCAAGACCTGAAATTTGTTTCAGGCGCAACAATTCATCACGATCCATACCAATATTTTTCATTATCCATTGATCGGACATACCTGCCTTGTCAAGTTCCGCAACAATATTGCACATCAATTCAATGTTATGCATTCCACGCGCACGGTTGTGCCGGATGGTCGAACTCATACGGTTAGACAGGTCTTTGTCTATCACCACAATCGGCAATAAGCCGTTTTCACGCTTATAGATTCGTTGGGAAGTTTTCAATACCGTATAGCGATGGTAGCCGTCCACCAGTATATAATGGTCTTCATCTTTATTGTAGTAACATACACATGGCATCGTAAAGCCATCTTCCCAAATAGAAAGTTCCAGCAACTTCATTTCAGGCGGTGCAACGACATTCGGATTATAATCGTTCGCATATACTTTTTCTACGGGTACCGCTTTTACCTCGTAAACAGGGCTTTTATCTACACTCATGATACTATGATTCTATATTGTTCCATAATTTGACTCCTCTTACTCATCTCCTCCTTCGTAGGTGAGAATCCCATATATTTGCAGGCATGGTCATTTTTAAGAATACAAACACACATTCGCTTATACGTGGGTATTTCTTTGAATTCCGGAATGTCGATATCATCCTGATATTCCATACGTACCGGTTTTTTCAACGTTTTGTAGTTACTGTTGTCCATAACGATAATCGGCACTTTCGCATCAATCAACTTTTGGATGGTAGCATCACTTAGGCATCCACCTTTTGTCCGCCAGAAATTCACACTCACTGATAGTTTACGGAGATAGTTTTTCCTCGCCCGTTCCGGCAAAGTGGACAACAAGAAATACATAAACTCACGCCATGTATATCCTTCGGGAAGTTTCACCGACTGCCATCCCATCGCATGAGTACCGCCATACATACCGGTAAAGTTCACACCGTTCACCCTTCCGACCATTTTACCCCAGGTATTGGGATCTAGCACCCGGTAAAGTTGCAGGCTCTCTTGCGCTTCGTTAATAAAAGGACTTGCTACACGCTGACGCTCCAAATTGACTCCAGCACGATAGTAAAGGTCATATAAAGTATTATAATCCCACTGGAATTTTCCATTGGCCGTCCATACATCCGTCGTCTTCCAGTCGAATATAGGATAGGCATTATAAATATCATTCCCTACTTTTGAAGTCCATTTGTATTTATGATACATCTGGAATTTACGGCTCATATAGATACACCTCCACCGGTTGAAACTCTCCTGTGTACGGATTCCGATCAGACAACAAGTGCGCACAGCGTCATTTTTAGTATGTATCCATTGCGCAAAGCGCATCTGGAATTCATAATCCCACATGGTTGTATTATAAAAAGGAAAATCATCTTTAGTCATTGCCTTTTTAGGCATGGAACGAACCCATATATTCTTTTTATTATCTTCCCAGGGACGCCAAAAGGATTGATACATCGAGGTACAGGTAGCCACACGGAAAGGAATACATACCCGGTACACATCCAGAATATCCTTGTTAGCTTCCAGCATCCGGTCCACATAGTCGATGGTCATTTTATACTGGATTTCATAATCCATGTGAAAAACTCCCAAACGTACCTTCAGGTTATTCTTCCGGATATAATCGATACACATATTCAGCAGTACCCCGCTGTCTTTACCTCCGGAGAATGACACATATATATTATCAAATTCATTAAATATAACTTTCAGTCGTTCTTGTGCTAATTCATATACATTCTTTGTGCCTGCTATTTTCTTTTTCGCCATAAGTTATCTATACATTTTTACATACCGTGTCCATTTCTTGTCCATCGATACAAATTCAAACTTTTCAAATGTTTCTTTATCTTGTACCAGTGTGACCGAATTGAGCAACCAACTCTCAGGCCCGAATTCCGCAATGACGGCAGGCAACAAATGCGACAGGATTTCCTCCCGTCCGGCGTCTTCTGCCTTTACATAATAATTATTGATTACAGCTTTCTTCCGGCTTTTCTGTTCCACCGGCACGAAGCCCACCACTTCTTTATCTTCAATCGCAATAAACCACACATACTCTTCGCCCGTCTTGAAAGGGTAATTATTGTTTGCGCGTATCACTTCGGGATCCATCACCATCGGCGCCAGAAGCCGATATAAATGTTTGTCTTTTCCTTTTAATCGTATTATCTGCATCATATCATTCAAAAATGGACACACAAAAATAAGGAAAAAATATCAAATTCGTCATTTCTGTTCCTAAAACATTTGTTTTTCATGTTATTATCTCTATATTTCGATATTTTTGAAATCACCCGTCCGTCATTCCTCTCTCACGTTTAAAGTAAGTCAGTATGGTGGCAAAGCTTAGATATTCCCGCCCGGGAGTATGCGACCGGCTTTGAAATTGATAACGGGCAAAGATGACTTCACATGCCAGTTTATATTTAAAATGCAGCTTTAAGCGATGCTGTAAAAACTCAAACACCCGACAGAGATATGCAAACACGTCTCCCACTTTGTCATTGGGAATCACTCGTGGCTCACGATGCGTATCCGATATGTGTTCCATTTCACTAAGAACATATTCCAGCTGCTCTATTTCCTCGCTAGTGTTTTGCATTGTACATTTCATTTGTTCTATTTTCTCTTCCTGACGAATGTACTGTTCACGCTTTCGTTGTAAACGATCTTTTATGATCTCTATTCCTTTTGACATTATAAAATTTAGTTATATATAAACGGTTTGACCTTACTGATTACTAACCGGAAAAAATGCCATATAAAATCTAATCTCACATGCAAATATAGAGAAGATTGTTTAAATAATTAGATTTTTATTTAAAAATATTCATACTTATAACACATTTAAATTACCAGCATCATAAAATCGGTTTTTCCTTCCAATGAAACGAATCGTACTTTTGCGGAATATTTAAATATTTTAAACAATGGATAATCAATCTTTTGACTGGCTGCTTCATGGCTGCCATGCACTGTCCGAAGTGGCAGTAGCTTATTTTCCGAACTATCAGTATAATTGTTCAGCGGTGAAAGCGTTCCGTCGGATCATCAAAGAACATGCGGTATTACTGAACCAACTCACGGAAGCGGGATTCACCCCGCATACCACAACGCTCACTCCTCAGCAAATTGCGATTATTGTAAGGTTCTGGGGAACGCCTGCATTAGTATACGAAATGATAAAAAAGAATTCATATCTTGCTGTCCCGAAAATGGGGAAAAAGATATAATGTATTTTAATACATTTTTTTTTTCATTTATATATTAATGGATGAAGGGGTGGTCGAAGTGCTAAGATAGGCATGCCGGCCTCCCCTTTTAACAGGGCGTTTGAGCAAGAGTAGAAGAAGGCAGACAGAGAGGTCCAAAAATATGGGCAATAATCAGGGGTATTGGACACATGAGCCAATATTAAAATATTTAGCCGTTCATAACCGTAAAATTGTACACCTCAACCAACCGGACTACCTGTCAAATAAGGCATTTATGAATGAATATGATTATTAGAAAAGAAAATGAGTGAGATAACAAACCCACAGGACGCCGAACTCGAAGAAGTCGTGCTCGGTGCCTGCCTGCTGGAAAGCAAAGCTATTACACTGGTTGCCGGCATATTACGGCCGGAAGTATTTTACACTGAAACGAACCGTGAGATTTATGCTGCCTTGCAAAGTATGTACCATGCCGGGCGAGTAATTGATATCATGACCATAAAAGAAAAATTTGCCCGGCGTGGCAAGCTCGAATTTATAGGAGGGTTTTATACAAATTGAATAACCGATATGCCATCTTTATGCCCAAACAAGTTACTCGACAAACTTCTTGGTTGCCAATATTGGAATAGCACTCATGATGCTCTATCAATCAAGTATTTACGACAGTCCGTCACTTTAAACAAAAATCGTCAATTAAAAAGTTAGACAAAATTTGGTCAAATATTCCTTTTTATTAATTAAAAAGGCTACAGTTTCACAAACTAATATTGGATTTCAGTCTCTTTTCCATATATTTGCGCCCGCATTTTTATTATTGGATCAACCTCCTTATTCAATTTACCAAACTAGATAAAACAAATGGAAAATATAAACGCAGTAATTACAGGAGTCGGAGGATATGTACCCGATTATATCTTGACCAATGATGAGATTTCAAAAATGGTAGATACCACCGATGAATGGATTATGGGGCGTATTGGTATTAAGGAAAGGCGTATTCTGAAAGATGAAGGACTAGGAACTTCTTACATAGCTCGTAAAGCTGTCAAACAACTGATAAAACGCACCCATACAAATCCGGATAATATTGATCTGGTAATTGTAGCTACAACAACTCCTGATTACCGCCTTCCTTCCACTGCTTCTATTTTATGTGAGAGACTGGAACTGAAAAGAGCTTTTGCTTTCGACATACAGGCCGTTTGCAGTGGTTTTTTATATGCATTGGAAACAGGAGCTAACTTTATCCGTTCCGGAAATTACAAGAAAGTGGTGGTTGTAGGTGCTGAAAAGATGTCGTCAATAATAAACTATACCGATCGGGCAACTTGTCCTATTTTCGGCGATGGCGGAGCAGCCGTCATGCTTGAACCTACTACTGAAGATTTGGGTATTATGGATGCTGTGTTAAGGACAGATGGTAAAGGATTACCTTTTTTACATATTAAAGCCGGTGGTTCCGTATGCACCCCTTCTTATTATTCATTGGATAATCAAATGCACTACATCTATCAGGAAGGACGCACTGTATTCAAATACGCGGTATCTAACATGGCAGATGCCTGTGAATCTATTATTGCAAGAAACCATCTAAGCAAAGAGAATATCGACTGGGTGATTCCCCATCAAGCTAATCAACGCATTATCACTGCTGTAACACAACGTTTGGAAGTTCCCGCCGAAAAGGTCATGGTTAATATTGAACGATACGGTAATACCAGTGCAGGCACTCTCCCACTCTGCCTTTGGGATTTTGAAGATAAACTCAAAAAAGGAGATAACCTAATTCTCACTGCATTCGGAGCAGGATTTGCCTGGGGAGCTATTTATATAAAATGGGGATATGATGGA
>NZ_JADPLO010000054.1:0-49343 GCF_015667765.1 Bacteroides sp. 1001302B_160321_D4
AAGCAATATATACTATCATAATATATATAGAAATAATATATATAGAAATAATACTATTGTGTGTTGTATATAAACCTATGATGTCTGTTTGTATATAAACGTATTTTAATGATGGGTGTTTTATATAGAAGCTGGGCTATGAAGTGAATTGGATATAAAAAGAAAGGAGATACAATCTTGTGGATTGCATCTCCTTGTCTTAACTATTTTCAGTCCGGATAATTATGCTTCTGTTGCAGGAACGATAGAAACATATCTTCTATCTTCTTTACCTACTTTGAAATTAACTGTTCCGTCTACTAAAGCGAAAAGAGTGTGGTCTTTACCCATTCCGATGTTTTCACCCGGGTGGAATTCAGTACCTCTTTGACGAACGATGATGTTACCTGCTTTGCAAGCTTCGCCACCAAATATCTTAACGCCTAATCTCTTGCTCTGTGATTCGCGGCCGTTCTTAGAACTACCGACACCTTTCTTATGTGCCATTTCTTCTTACTTTTTAATTGATTAAGCTACTACTTCTGTAATTGTTAATTCAGTGAACTGTTGACGGTGACCGTTCAGTTTTCTGTGTCCTTTTCTTCTTTTCTTGTGGAAAACAAGAACTTTGTCGCCTTTAACCAAGTTTGAAACAACCTGGCAAACAACTTTAGCACCTTCTACGGTAGGAGCACCTACTGTAACGTTTCCGTCTTTGTCTACCAAAAGAACTTTTTCAAATTCTACTGTTGAACCGTTTTCTGCACCTTCGATGTGGTGAACGAACAACTTTTGACCAGCTTCTGCTTTAAACTGCTGACCGTTAATTTCTACAATTGCGTACATCTTATATATAATGTATAAGTTAGCTCCGGCGGGTGGTCTTTAATCACTTAAAGAGCTCTTTATCGAACCCGTTGCGGAATAATCGGGCACAAAAGTACTATTTTTATTCGTTCCCGACAAATATTTCTTTTATTTTTTGTAGGAGATAAAATGATTACAGCAAATAAATGAGCATTTTAACTCTCATTGCAGTCTATTGGACCAACTCTCCCAAATTCTGCATAATGATTTTGTGTGGATAGTCACGGAGTTCTTCGGCTGTTGTCATTCCGTTCAATACGCCGGCAAAATCTACTTCTGCATTTCGGGCCGTTTCAGCATCTACCGTGCTATCTCCGATATACAAAGTTTCTTCGGGTGTACTTCCCAAATGTTCCAAAGCAAATAGTACCCCTTCCGGTGAAGGTTTCGGTGCTTTTACATCTTCTCCTCCCACAACTATATCGAGAAAATCCTTTGGCAGATATTCTTCCAGATAACTCAATATCCGGAAGCGATACTTGGTAGAGATAATTCCGACGCGGGCACCCCGTTTCTTTAATTCTTTCAGTGTAGATAATGTATCAGGAAAAAGACGGGTATTTACATTCATGTGTACATCAGCTTCCAGTCTGTATTCCTGCCGGAAAGATTCTAACTGTTCCGGGTCGGTAATTCCGGTAAGGATACTGAATGATTCTTCCAGTGTTTTGCCGATCGTGCGCTTGATAGCTTCATCGGTAACGGTTAAATACTGGTGCCGGGTGAGCACAATTCTGAAACATTTAACGATACCACGCGACGAATCGGCTAATGTGTAGTCGAAATCGAATAAATAGGTTTTGTAGTTCATTGGAGAAAACTTTTCCGCAAAAGTACTAAATACTTTTCTTATTTCACAGGTTCTACTGTGTATCCTTGGCTTTTTAGTAACTTTAATAATCCTTTTTCCCCGGGAAGGTGCAGGGCGCCTACCGCAACAAAAGTCGGAGCGGCTTTCATGATAGCCGGTAATTTTTCAGCCCATATTTTATTACGGTTGTAAATTAGGGCATCTTCTTCGCTGGGAAGTGCGTCGCATTGATTGCCTTTGCGCTCTTCGCTGATTTTGAACATAGTGTTCAAATCCTGTTTCATGTAAGCGTTCGTGAGCTTTTTCAGGTTTTCTACTTCTGCTTCTATATTATTAAGAGTGCACATGAGTAGCTGTGCTTGTCGTTGTAGTGAACTACCGTTGAAAAGCAGGTTGAATTGGAATTCGGCAGTTTCCAGACCGTCCACCTTTTTTCCGTTTTGGGCGGCTTGGCTTTGAAAGAACGTGTCGAGTTGCTCTTGCGGGTTGAACTTTCCTACGTGTTTTATGTAAGCCATTACCACTACATTATTCAACAGGAAGGCAGGTTTTAGTTTTGAAGCCATATTTAAGTCTACCATCAGGTTTTCTTTGCAGAATTTGTTAGCAGTCTCAAAGTCTTCCGGAGAAAGGAGGGAGGTCAGTGTGGTATCACTATCAATCATCATTGCTTTTTGCATCTTTCCCATGGTGGCGGGCGACTGCATTTCCGACATTTTCAGTTCTCCATACACCTGTTGCGTTTCATTCATCGCTTTTTGAAGTCCGGCAATGCTGTCCATGATGCTGAATGGTGCCAGGTGATGAGTGCCTATGATGTAGGACGGTTGAGTTAGTCCGTTACCGGACACTTTCCATAAAAGTTGTGCATTGGCACTGAATGCCACACAGATAAATATAACTGCTCCGATGAATGATTTCATAATTTTATATCATTAGAAGTTGATAATTAACGTATCCTGCCTCCGCTTATCCAGTGTTTGGTATAATAACTCTCGTTCAAGTTGCTGACGATCACTCCTTTACTGGTACTGGAATGAATGAACTTTCCGTTTTTCAGATAAATACCTACATGAGCTACTTTCTTTTTTGAACGGCTACTGGTAAAGAATACCAAGTCTCCTTCCCGAAGGTTTCGCTTAGCGACCTTATTACTTTCTTTTTTCAAGTCCTCTGTATTGCGTGGCACTTGGGTGCGGTATACCTTTCGATACACTTGATAAACCAGCCCCGAACAATCTGTTCCTCGTTTAGAATCACCCCCGCCACGATAAGGAACCCCTATCCAGTCGGCTGCTTCGAGATAGAGCTTATGATTATCTTCCAGATTGACATCTACACCTAATAAAATAGAAGCTCGTGCCAATGCTTGATAGTCCAGCCGGGGAGCGGAAGTGCGACAGGAACTAAATATAGCAGCCAGCCCAACTAATAGATAGATAAATCTTAATTTTGCCTTCATCAACTGTATCTCAATCATTAATTATCAACCCCGTCAATCATAAATCATAAATCACAACTCATAACTCATAAATCTCCCTCACTCTTCTGCTACATTAAAATAATCCTCCAGTTCTTTTTCTGCGGAGTTATCTTCGTTGATAATATCCCGGATGATGACCCCGTGTTCCAGTAAAGCGATCCGTGGACATACATCTACGGTATGATTGAGGTTGTGACTGGATATGATAACCGTAGCCTGATGCTCCTCGTTGTATTTCTTAAGCAGATGTTTAATGATAGACTGCGAACTTGGATCAAGGAAATTGAACGGTTCATCCAAGATTAATAATTGCGGATAATGAAGCATGGCGGAGATTATCCCGATCTTTTGCTTGTTACCGGCAGAGTAGTTGCGAATTAATTTTTTGTGTCCGATTACTTCTCCGCTCATAAAGCGTTCGAAAGGGACAAGTCGTTCGTCTACTTCTTCTTTCTTGAGCCCATACATTTTCCCGATGAAATAGAAATATTCTTCCGGAGTGAGATAATCGATCAGGAAGCCATCGTCGATGAAAGCACCGGTAATGCTTTTCCAGTCTTCACTCTGGCTGACATCAATATCATTTATAATCACTTTTCCATCGTCTGCTTTCAGCAGATCCAACATCAATCGGAAAAGAGTTGTTTTACCGGCACCGTTGTTACCCACCAATCCGAGCATGTCGCCTTGATTGATTTCGTAATGTTCTATGTCTACGGCAACCTTTTCACCGAAATTCTTTTTAAGTTTATCAATGGTAATCATGATCTTCAATGTTTATATAGTTAATGATTCATGAACGTTTATTGGCGGCTGTCTCTGAAGCCTTCCATATTTTCGTACCGCCGTTTCATGAAGCGATGATATACATTTTTTATCCATAAAGGAGAGGTCAGGGTAAATCCGAGACCAATCACTAACAGGATTGTGTAAGTGATTGTTTCTCCCCAAAGTGCATTTAACAGGCTGTATAAGATAAGCGGTACGCCGAAAGCACCGAAATTGACCAACATCTGTATGGCGCTATTGTTTTGTCGGCTTGTCACTTTTTCGTTCAGAGGTACTGTCTGTTTGTTGTAAACAGCCAGTTGGAAGAAGCAGAAATAGATAAAGCCAATGGTATAGAAAAACCAGGCAAAAGCACCCAGTAAGGTCAGTTTGTTCATGATGATAGCGGGGATCATCAGTATGAAAGGTATAATCTCACCAATACTATATGTGTAATATTTAGCTTTCAGCAAACTCATAATCGATTCTTTGCGAGACATCAGACCATCAATGTAGTTGCCTTCAAATGACATAATCTGTGAAAGGATAATCATTCCGAATACGGCAAAGTTATACACACAAATAAAAGAGGTCATGAAATTACCGTCATAGACACTGGAAAAGCTAAGTGCAACGGAGAAAGCTACAATTACGATAGAGATATTGCGTAGTGCACCTTTGCAGCGGCGGTTGCGTAAGAGCATTTTCAGTTCCAGCCGCATATATTCGCCCACTTCTCCGTAACGTTCGAAGAATTTATATTCGGAGACGTGTTTTATTTGGGTATCATCCACTTTGGCTAGCTCTGCATAAATAAGCCCGGACATGATTTTGCGGTTAATCAGCCATAAAAGCACAATTACAAGTATGGTGCCGAGAAAATAGAAAATGTTTCCCTGTATATATCCGTCTCCCAGATCCATGAAAAAATAGAAGAGGGGACTATCTTCGGGAATAAAAAGAAGGCAGCCTATTCCACCGTAGAAAGCGATAGGTAATAGAATCCACCAAATACGTTCGTTGATAAGAGTGCGGCAAAGCAAGTACCAGTAATTGTTGGCAATAATTAATAGCAGGATACCGATAAGATAGGTGATAACACCGGAGATACCGAAAAACTTGGTAATAGTGATGAAGGAAAAAGGGACAAATAGAAACAACCAGAACAGGTTGAACAGACTTAGTCCCGAGCGGATCAGTAAAAAGTCGATGACACGAATTCGTTTAACCGGCAACAGGAGGTAAGGTTTTACCTCCTGTGTCGGTGTTTTTTGTAACGGAACACGCAACAGGAAGTCCAGTGCCAGGATAAAGATCAGAACCACTGCGTTCATTACATGATATGGTTCCCGGTTGGGAACCATATCTGAAAAACCGAACGCGAATGTCGTACCGAAGAATATCAGGTAACCGGCCCAAAATGCGCCCATGACATAACCGAGTATTTTAGCAACTTTGTTCTTTTCATACATCGGATGCCGTTTGGCGGCGAGCCTTCCATGTTTACGTAATTCGTTGAATATCATCATTCAGTAGATATACTAGAGAAATATTTATTTGTTTTCTTCCGGTACAGTCATAATGACTTGAATTTCGTTGTTCTGTTTCAGCAACTTGGCAAGGAAGTCTTGTACTTCTTTAGCAGTGATGCTGTTGACCAACTTTTCATAGTCTTTTGTATTATCGATACCGGTGTAGAAGTATTCGTCCATGTTATTGAGCCAGTAGCCATTTTCTTTTTGGGCGTCTTTATACTTCTTCAGCATATATTCTCTGATCTTCTGCATGTGTTCGGCAGACGGACCTTCTTTGGCCATTTTGTGGAGTTGTTCCACAACGATAGCAGAAAGGTGGTCTTTCTTGGCAGGATCAGTCTGGAATACGATTTGAAGAACCAATTCTTCTTTCGGATATTTACCCAGGCTTCCGTTACAGCTTACGCCGTATGTACCACCTTCTTTTTCACGGATTTCTGCTGTGTAAACCAAATCCAGAGCCTGATCTAAGAAGCTAAGCAGGACGTTGTTGCGTAAGTCGTATTTGCAACTACCACTATAAAGGAACATGATGGTAGCCATCGGCGTTTCTTGTGCCTTTGCGAATTCATTCTTGATCTGTCCTTTGCGGATATCCATGTGATTGTCCTTGAAAGTCTCTTTACGGTTGATAGATGGCAGACTACCCAGATATTTGGCGATCAATGGTTTCATCGTTGCCAAGTCTACATTTCCTACCAAGTAGAAAGTAAAGTCGCTTGCGTCTTTGTAGCGGTCTTTGTACATTTCGAGAATACGGTCGTAGTTGATCTGGTCTACCATATATTCTTTCATTCGGATAGCACGTGGATGATGACCATATAATACACTTGTAATAGTGTCACTGAAAGCAGTCATCGGGTTGGCATCCGCATTTTGAAGTTCGGCTTTCAAACGATTCTTGTAAGATTCGAATGCTTCATTGTCCTTGCGTGGAGAAGTGAAAGTCAGATAAGTGAGTTGCATCATTGTCTCAAAATCTTTCGGTGCACAGCTACCGGAAACCGTTTCTGTTGTATTACCGATACCGGCAGCCACGTTTGCACGTTTACCGGCAAGAGCTTTGCCCAAGTCAACCTTGCTGAAATTACCGATACCACCCACCAGGGCTACTCCGTTTAATTGAGCAATATTGATGATCTCTTCGTTCGGGAATATGCTCGTACCACCGAAACTTACCCCTTTCATAACAATTTGGTCAGCTTTGAAATCAGTAGGCTTCACATATACAGTTACACCGTTGGAAAGCACTAACTTAGTCGTACCATAAATGTCTCCGGCTTTTTCAGAAACAATTTTGCCACCTTTCAGTTCTTCCGAGATCAGCGGTTCGTTAGAGACTTTGTCTTCATAAGGCTTCAAGTCAAATGACTTCATTTGTTTCAGCAGAGCGGCAATCTCTTCTTTGGTAGGATATTTCACTCCTTCTTTTTCCGGACCGGCCAACAGAACTACCTGGTTATTATCAGTAATCAGTTGTTGCATGATCTGGTTAACAGCTTCTACCGGAATATTCGGAGCCAGTTTGTTCAGGAGCGTATATTCAACTTCGATTCCCGGAATCGGTTCTTTATCAAGGAAGTTGTTAACGTATTCGTTCACATAAGAGCCGCTTTTGGTTTTTTCGCGTTCGTTGTAAGCAGATTCTACGGCTTGCAGATAGTTGGCGCGTGCGCGGTCATATTCTGTTGGCGTAAATCCGAAGCGGCGTGCGCGTTCTGCTTCTTCCAGGATAGTCTTCGTAGCTAAATCGATTCCGTCGATTTTGCTGCTTGCGCTGATACTGAATGCTTCTTTAGTTTTGGCAAGGAAATATTCTCCATATTCTGCACCGGCACTTGTGAAAGGAGGATTAGCAGTCTGGCGAAGTTCGTTCAAACGGTTGTTCAGCATATTCATAGCCATGCTGACCATGTAGTTCGTTGCGTAATAAGCGATGGTATTCTTCAAAGAATCCGGGGTAGCATCTTGTTTGAAGAAGATGTTGACAGAAGGATTTTTCACTTCTTTGTCAGTTCCGATATAGATAAGCGGTTCCTGATTGTCTGCTACCGGATAGTAGATACGTTCGGCCGGATTTACCGGAGCTTTTACGTCTGCGAATACTTTTTTAAGTTTGGCTTCAATTTCATCTACGTTGATGTCACCTACAATAACGATACCTTGCAGGTCCGGACGATACCATTTGGCGTAATAATCGCGGATATCCTGATACGGGAAGTTGTTGATAACGTCAATGCTTCCGATAGGCATACAGTCTGAATATTTAGAATCCGGATACATCGTAGACTGTGCATCAGTCATGATACGAAGCATACCGCTGTTGCGGCTTCTCCATTCTTCACGGATTACGCCACGTTCTTTGTCTATTTCCTTGTCAGCAAGATCGATAGCGCTCGACCAGTCATGAAGGATAAGCAGGCAAGAGTCTACTACATTGATATTTTCAGTTGGTACGTTGCTGATATTATATACCGTTTGGTCGACACTGGTATATGCATTCAGGTTCGTTCCGAACTTGATACCTTTTGTTTCACACCAAGGCACGATACCGAGTCCGGTTTCATCACCCGGGAAGTTTTTGGTTCCATTGAAAGCCATGTGCTCCAGGAAGTGAGCCAAACCACGTTGTTGCGGTTCCTCAAGGATAGAACCTACTTTCTGTGCGATGTAGAATTCTACTCGTTTTTCAGGAAGTGCATTGTGTCGAATGTAATAGGTAAGCCCGTTGTCCAGTTTACCGATGCGGACGTTTTTGTCCACAGGCAGTTCTTGCATGGGTTGTGCAAGTACGAGCTGGAAATTGCAGCATATAAAAAGGACTGCAATAAATAATCCACGTAATAAATGTTTCATGTTCTATTTAGTTTAAATAAATATTTCTTTGTTATTTGTCGTCGTGTTTGGTTGTAAATCACAAATAGACAGGGAAAAGAGTTATTTTATAGCTTCCCGTATCCTGACTAACTTCGTTAACAGCCCTTCCAGGAGGTCTAACTTTAGCATATTGGCACCGTCACTTTTAGCTACTGCAGGATTCTCATGTGTCTCAATGAATATTCCGTCAGCACCCACAGCGATACCTGCTTTAGCTACAGTCTCTATCAGTTGCGGCATTCCACCGGTTACTCCACTGGTCTGGTTGGGCTGCTGCAGGGAATGGGTGACATCCAGAATAACCGGATAACCGAATGATTGCATTTCAGGGATGCCGCGATAGTCTACAACAAGATCCTGATAACCGAAAGTCGTTCCGCGTTCGGTAAGCATCACATTTTTATTTCCTGCTTCCACCACTTTATCGGCAGCAAACTGCATTGCCAGCGGAGAAAGGAACTGTCCTTTTTTGATGTTAATTGTTTTTCCGGTTTTCGCTGCTGCAACCAATAAATCGGTCTGGCGGCAAAGGAAAGCCGGGATCTGAAGTACATCTACATATTCGGCTGCCATAGCTGCTTCATCTGCACTGTGAATATCTGTCACAGTCGGAACTCCGAAAGTTTCATGTACCTTTCTTAATACTTTGAGTGCTTTTTCGTCACCGATACCTGTAAACGAATCCAGACGTGAGCGGTTAGCCTTGCGGTAAGAGCCTTTGAATACGTATGGAATTTGTAGAGCTTCGGTGATTTTTACTACTCGTTCGGCAATGCGCATTGCCATCTCTTCACCTTCTATAACGCATGGACCTGCCAACAGAAAGAAGTTACCGGCAGGATTGTTCTTAAGTTCTATCATTTTTCTTAATCTAATTATAAGTTTATGTTTCTGGCACGGATTACGCGAACTATACGGCTTTTGCAGATGTAGATTTACTAAAAAACGTGTAATCCGCGTAATCCGTGCCTGAATTTATCAATTTGGAATAATAAGTGTTGTTTTTTCCGAAAGCACCCCTACTTCCAGCGGGAAATGTCTGGGCAACAACCGCCCGTCCAAATCCACAGCGGCGTTTTGTGCCCGGAGTACTTTTACTTTCTTCGTCCGGTAGCTTTTCACTACCTTATGATTCAGGATTCTTCCCTGAATCAGCATCCATAGTCCGGAAATGATTTGCAGGAATTCCGGGCGGTAGATAACGGAGACATCCAGCCATCCGTTATAAGGAACGGCGCTAGGCGTCTGTCCCCATCCCCAGGCACTGCCTATGCATACGGTCATGATGCGTCCGCGGATATGCTCGTCGTTGATGCGGAGGTGCATCCGATAGAGTTTCCGTTCAAATATAAGAGAAAACAGGGCGGCCACGTAGGAAAGGAATTTCACCCCCCAGAAGCGTTTGGTCTGATCGGTGATTTTAACGATTCGTGCCCCCAGTCCGATATTAACAGCATTGAGGAAGTAGCGGCGTTGGTGTTCTTTTCCATCGTAGAAATTGCAGTACCCCACATCTATTTTCTTCAGCCGGTGATTGATGATACAGTCGACAGCCGGTTTATATTCGGTACTAAGCCCCCAATATTTGGCGAAGTCGTTTCCGATACCATTGGGAATCATGCCGAGAGCGATGTTTTCTTTATCTTCGGCATCGGATAGCATAATGCCGTTGATGGCATCATTTAATGCCCCATCACCGCCCACAATGACAATCGTGCGATAACCATTGTTGGCTAAAATCTTGGCAAGACGTTCCACCGAACCGAAACCCTCGGATTGTACATAGTCATAGTCTACGCCTTTGCTGTCCATGTACTCCTTAATTTCTTTCCAGCGCTTTTTTACCTTTCGGGTACCAGCTTTCGGGTTGTAAATCACTCCCCATTTTTTTGGTTCTACACTCATATTCGTATATCTATCCTATTGTGTATTAAAAATCACACTATATAACTGACAAAGATACTAAATCCCTTCCAGTTTCTCTTTTACAAAAGCTATCTTTTCTTCCATCGGCAGCTCCGCATTCATCCAATGGATGGTAAATCCTCTTCTTTCCATGCCGCGAAACCAGGTCATTTGTCGTTTGGCAAACTGATGGATCGCAATTTCCAGACCGTTGAACATCTCTTCATAGGTTAGTTTTCCAATAACATACAATGTCAGGTATTTATATTCCAACCCATAATAGATTAAATCATCCGGCGCAATTCCTTGCTCGATCAATTGCCGCACTTCATCTACCATTCCTTCGTCCAACCGTTGTTTCAATCGGCGGGTGATCTTTTCACGACGCAGTTCCCGGTCAATATCCACTCCGATAATGAGGCTGTTCAATTCAGGAAACTCCCGTTCGGGAACCGGATGGGCAGCATAATATTCTTCAATCTCTATCGCACGGATAGCACGTTTCACGGTATCTACGTCGGTAGAATTGTGTAATGTTTTGTACCGGCCTAATATTTCCGTCAACTCTTCGAGCGAATGATTTGCCAAACGAATACGTAATTCAGGGTTTTCCGGCACGGGCATCAGCTTATATCCTTTCAATACGGATTCCAGATACATGCCTGTCCCTCCACATAAAACGGGGAGACAGCCTTTTTGTTTGATTGATTCGTAAGAAATCAGGAAATCGCGTTGATATTCGAATACATTATATTTATATCCGGGATCTGCAATATCGATTAAGTGGTAGGGGATTGTACGTCCGTTTACTGTATAGTCTGCCAAGTCTTTTCCCGTACCGAGATCCATCCCTCTGTATATCTGACGAGAGTCGGCACTGATAATTTCTGTATTGAGTTCATAGGCCAAGGCCGCGGCAAAGGGAGTTTTACCCGAGGCTGTAGGTCCGAGTATGGCGATTAAATCATAGTCCGGCATAGCTTCATTCTTTTATATCTGCAAAATTACGAAATAATTTTAACCTGTTTGATATTCAATCACTTTTTTATCAAGATAAGGAGAGGGAGAAGGATTCTTTATGTTTTCGTTCTTGTACAAAATGAATTCCCACCTCCACGCACTGAAAAAGAATTTTTCATTTCATTTCTCATATTCTCATTGTTTTTGATAAACGAAAGATAATCAGATAGATATTTTATGAGAAATACTTTTTAAAACGGCATTTCTCATAAGTTTACCCGTATTTTGGCTCAAAATCGACCTTATTCTCATAGCGTTTCAGGGTATTTCTCATAGTCAAAAGCCATTCGTCTTTCCTTTTTTCTTTCGACTTACCTTATTTTTATCAGGAAATGAAGCTACTATTTAGATAAAATAGTGGCTTTTTGCTTGAAGATGCTCATTAGTTCCGATTGTCCCATATATTGTGGGAAAGTATTCCCATATATTGAAGGAAAACTTTCCCACAAAATGAGGGAATCCTTTCCCAAATTGTAGGGAATCTTTTCCCACAATATATGGGACTAAGGCACTGTATATGGAAACAAGCAAAAGGAATACATCGTTCTATTTATTCAATGCCGGCTTCCGGCACATTACACTATGAGAAATACCTTGAAACACTATGAGAATAAGGTCTATTTAGAGCTAAAATACGGATAAACTTATGAGAAATACCGTTTTAAAAAGTATTTCTCATAAGATATTAATCTGATTATCTTCCGTTTATCCAAAAACAATGAGAATATGAGAAATGAAAATGAAAAATCGTTTGCAGGGAGTACGGAATAGATTGTATTTAGTTCATTTTTTGTACCAATAATGAGTCTATTCATATCTCAAATTCAGTTTCATTTATTTTTTGTTGATCGTTTGTATCGTCCGGCATATCTTTCCGTTTTTATCCACGCCTTCTATGATGATATCTTCCGGTGCAGTGCTGTCCGGAGTATAATATTCTATAGTTGCTTTTCCGTCTGCATTCAGTTGTAAGGATGGATTCCAGTAGATAGTGCTTCGTAAATCCGAACGTTGGTCATTCTTTTTCTCGGGAGTATCATAAGTCGGTTGATAGAACTCTACTGAATCGCTATATCCCAATGGAGTACATGTAATAATGCCCTGTGCCGGTCTTGCCGGGAGATCCTTGCCGTCTTTCAGGGTAATGACAATAGCGCCTGCCGAACCGCGGGAACCTAAAATTGCTGCATCAGCACCACGAAGAAGGCTCAAACTGGACATGTCGCTGGTTTGAATCATGGTCAGTATGTCGTTGTCGTCTTCATAGACAACATCATCAATGACGATAACGGGTTGTTCGGGATTGTTGCGGATATGTATTTCGTTTCCGTTAGTCACACTGACCCCCGGAAGCCTGTTGACTGCATCGAAGGCCGTCTGTGCGCCGAATCCTTCAAGTCTGTCTCCTTCGATAGTGTAGGTGTTGATGCCTCCTGTATAAATACTTTCCGAGCTGGCTTTCTTGCGGCTTCCTGTAACGACTACTTCTTTTAGGTTGTATACTCTCATTCCACCCTCCATATAATACTGGTCGCGGGTATTTAGTAAATAATCTTCCATAAAGGAGGTTGACGTTCCATCATGAAAAGGAGATTTAGGAGAAGCTACCGGATATTGGGGAGCATCGATCACAATGTCCACTCCGGCGAATCCTCTTTTGGTACGTGCCTGAACGAGGAAAGTTGTGCTATCTTTGAATGATGTATTGACGATGAATTCTCCTTTATCATCTGTGGTAGTAGTGGCAACGATGTTCTGTTTGGGAGCTAAAATACAAATAGGTCCTTTTTTGACGTTGCCGCCGAAGAAACCCTTGATACGTCCGCTGATGGTTTGTCCTTTTTCCATATAGTTGGTGAGGTTCAATGAAGGCGAAGTCAATACATTCCGGATATGATGCCTGCGCCATCCGTGCGTCATCATCAAGAAGTCTATCGTGCGAAGCGTACGCAGGTCTTGCTGAAGAACATAATAGCCCGGATTTTCTACATATCCTTTCAAATCGGAAGTTAGTAAAAGATTCGATAAGATATTATCTGCAAGCGAGTCCGGCTGGATACTTCTTCTGTCTGTAATGCTGACGGAGAAACTACCTTCTACCGGAGTTCCGTTATCATCCTTTGCTGAAATTTGCAAGGAAACCTTTTCTCTTTTTCCGTATGTAGGCTTATCCGCAAGGATTTGCCATTGATGTGGATTCCGGTCGGGTACGAAAACTAAACGTTCGCTAAGTGCGTTTCCCTGTTGGTCGATTAACATAAAATGGGTGATACCTGCGTTGAATAAACTGTCATTCATTCTTCCAAAAGTCCTGTCGGCACTGACCGGTTGCAAGATTGCCAGCTTTCCACGAGTGTGTGCAATCAAGAATAACTTTTGGGGCCACTGGGTAGCTTCTGTTTTTTGGATTTCGTAGCGTATTTCCTTTTTGTAATGCGTCATGGAAAGAGCGATTCCTTTTTCTTCTACGGCCGGAAGATCGAATCGTTTGGTAATGCCGTCACTAGACTTGGCAATCACATAATAGGAGTTCCCTGCAATCGGGTTCAAGGTGAAAACTCCCATACCATCATGCTCCGAGCGAAAAGCAGTTAATGTGTCTCCTTTTGCATCGAACAGAAATCCTTCTATTTCTGTGGAAAAACCATCTGATCCTTGAGCTTTGAAAGCTATGTTTTGATGAGCAACGGTCAAGAGAGCTCCACCTTCCGGGAAGAACTTAACGTCAAAGTCTTTTGTAAACGAAGGCAGATAGAACGTTCTCTTATAAATATATTGAGGATCGTCAAATTCTACTTCAATCTGGCGTGTGGCAATAGGCTTCAGATCCGGCAGAGAAATAGAAATCAAACCACTTTCGTCTGTCTTTCTTTTACCTTTATCTTTTATCTTTCCGTTTTCGATGGTGCGATAGCGGATGGTTGTATTTCCGAAAGCCTCTTGTGTATTACTGGTAAATCTGACCTTGGCTGTATAATGTGATTCGTCTTCTTGTTGATACTCAATAGTTGAAACAATCGTGTTATCAATCGAATTACCAATTTTCAGATTACGTGAATAAAAGAATTCCGGTTCTTGGTTAAGCATCCAGTTGCTATATCCCCGCAAATAATAATCACCCGCAGGGAGAGTGGGAGGGAGGGCGAAAGCATTATGGAATCCTAACGAATCTCTGCGAATCTTCTTGCGTTCCACGATAGAGTCGGAACGATTGACAAGCTCCGTAATGATGAAGTTACTTTGCGTATTGTCTTGATGAGTGACAGAATTTACGAGATAGCCCTTGAACCAGATTTTTTCTCCTGCTCCATAGAAAGGCTTATCCAAATGCAGATACAGTTTCTCTTGCGGAACTTTCTCCAGCAGATTGAAATACGCAAGAATTGTGTCTTGTGCATTTTGTGCAGATAAAGAGGTAACACAAAGCAGCATTCCGAAAAAGAAAGCCATTAAACCTCTATGGATGGAAAATGTAGTTTTGCTTTTCATACAGTATATCTTTAATACTGCGTAAAAATACCACTTATTTCAAGATCGTAAAAAAAGATTCGTCAAAACAATACAGAATGTGTATGATATTACAAACTTTTGTACGAATGATGGCTTTATGATTTATGCATCCAGATAGAAAGTACCTTTCTCTTTACTGCCAGTATGTTGATTACTGATACGACTATGAATAGAAGAATGCCCATACTGATAGCTGCCCATAATGACCCGGTTTCCAGTTGTGGAAACAATAATCGGATGCTATCTATGTAATAACTGCGTAGCCAGGAGACTAATCCGATGGATAATACAAGTACGATAACATTCAGTCCTACCGTGAGTAACTGATAAGGCAATGCTACCTTGTTGGGACTGTACCCGATTAATAACAAACTCTCCAACTTAGTCGTATTTTTTTGCAAGAGCAAGAAAATGCTCAACATCAGGATATAGAATGAAAGAATACTGATAAATAAACCTACCCCCAATACAATGCCTACGATAAGACGGAGGAAATAAGTCGTTTTTCCGGCATCCAGTTTGCCGTCTTCCGTTTCATATCCTTTCTTTTGAAAATAGCTGGCGATAGCGGAATCCGCCGGATTGCTCACTTCGATAATCAACCGGGCCGGCTGCGCTTCTGCATTCGGTGCGAAATTCTCATTCGCCCATTTCATAAAAGACTGGGGAACAAGAATCGTATTCAGACGATTGGAGAAGCCGACAATGTTTCCTTTGTACTGTTCCACCCGTCCGTTTCCACGCATCATGATATCCATTTGAATCAGCCCCATCAATCCTTCCGAGAGTTTGGGAAGACTACGGCTCTGTGCAAAACCGAAGTTATAAAGGTTCAGATAGTTGCGGGGAATGATAATGGGGATGGTATGCGTGCTTTCGTCGAAGTGCCATTTGTCGAGTTTGATGTCGACAAACTTATCAGGAACAGACTCAAAAAACATATCCGTGGAAAGATGAATACCAGCTTCCTGCATGCCCAATCCTGCCGATACTTTGAATTGAGAAGGAGTGAAAGCCCCTATTGTTTTGGTAAACGGTTGTTTCTTCAAATCCGCAATATCTTCGGCAGAGAACGTATTACTCTTTCCTGCAAAAGAACCGAGTGTGCTGATTTTCTTTGTAGCTATGATGAAATCCTTTTTCATAAAGCTGTCTCCCTCGGTGAATACCGGAATGACATCTTTATAAAACTGCACACTAAGCAATACAATCATCATGCCGAATAGATTGGCTAAAAAGAAACCGGCCAGTTGACCGATACTGATATGTTGGCGGAGGAGCTTCCAGACAAGGGTTGGCATTTTATTTATGATTTTACGATTTACGATTTGAAATGTTGCAGTGGAGGGAGACGGCTGATTTTCTCACTTACTATTTTCCACTCATTTTTTGTTATTTATTACTCGTTACAGTTGAAGTATATGGTTGTAAGGCAACTCGATATGCTTACCGATGGAGGTTGCGATTACACCGGCTCCTTGTGTCTTTGCCTCGGCAATGATAAGTTCACCCATGATGCGGCTGTTATCATCATCCAGATGGCTGATCGGTTCATCCAGAAATAAAAAGTCGAACGGCTGGCAGAGTGCCCGGATAAAGGCAACACGTTGCTGCTGTCCGAAAGATAGTTTGCCGGCTTTCACATTTATTTTATCTGCGATACCCAGTTGCTCGAAGAATGATAAGATTTCTTTTTTCTTTTTGCATCCGGTAAGGTTATTCTTCAATTGCACATTTTCAAGAGCGGTCAGTTCGGTGAAGATGCGTAAATCTTGAAAAAGCATACTTAGTGAATGCTTTCTTAGGTCGACCCATTGCTTCACGGAGTATGCTTTGATATTGGTTTCATCGAAATTAATAATCCCCTGGTAGTCGTTGCGATAACCATAGATATAGCTGCACAACGAAGATTTGCCGGTGCCGGAAGCTGCTTCAATCAGATACATTTCTTCTTTCCGGAAGATCAGATCCTGGTGCCATACATCCGAAGTCACCGAATTACGGTCAGCAAACACTTGGGGAAGTGTTTGCTGCAGGTGAATACTATTCATACCGTTTGTTTACAAATTAATTACATGCCGGCAAATTGCTTGGCAAAGTCTACGATTTGTTTGAGAGCGTTGACGTCTTTGTCTTTCAGGCAAAGGTCGATCTCGCTGATTTCTCCTTCTGAACTCATTGACAGATAAGAAACCTTATTGGCTAACTCAATATATGTTTTAACTTCCTGTCCTCCGAAACCTGCTACCATTTTAACAACAGGCAAGTCCAGTATTGCTTCAGCGTTGATTGCTACAAAGATGTTTTTACCCTTCATATCCGATGCGTAAGGAGCTTCTTTTATCGATTTGTCGGCAGCTTTGCCCACGTTCTTGTAGAGTAATTCATCATTGGTAGCATACATTTGTTTATCCTTGATACCGAAGAATATATTCATGCCTTTTGTTTTGTAGACATATTCGTCCTTGCCAAGTTGAATGATATCTTCCCCTCTTTTCAGTCCCAATGATTGCTTGTTCTTATAAATTGTTTCGAGGGCATTACCATTCTTAACATCCGCATACATCATGAAAGTAGGAGCACTGTTCATCGTTACGTTGATTAATCCCGCAGAAATATCACCATTGAACGAGCCGAACAACTCTTTTACTTCGTCTGCTTTAGCAATAGATACTGTATTGCGGAATTCCTTATTCTCGCTCAACAGATTATAAAGCCCTTCTCCTTTCACACCTACATTGAAGAACATCAGCGTGGAAGACGGGAAGTATTTAACGAAAGTGTTGTTTGCTTTTCCAAATGACTCCATTTGTTTTTTTATAAGCGCTTTCACGGCTTCGTTTTCAGTATAGTTTTCTGTTTTGAGGGCAATCTTGCCTTTCTCAAAATTCAGTCCTCCTACAAGAGTGATGTCCTCTGCTTTCACCTCGGTTGGTAACCCCATGCTTATCTGGTTGCGATAGGTTGCAGGGATAGCTTCCATAGAAGCAAGGAAGTTGATATCGCTTTTCTGCTTTTCCATTTTTTGGAAAGCTCCTGATTTTACAATGCTGTTATCTGCCGTCTGTTTCAACAGATTAGTGATGGCTTCTTTGGCTTTTTCAGTTTGAGTGGTTCCGCTTACATTGACTATCAATACAGTAGAATTGTTGAAAGCGAGCAGGCCGCCATTCATTGTTGTAAAACTGTAGCCGTCAGCTTCGCTTATCGGCTGGCAGATTTGTTCTTTAGCCATCACGTCGAGTGAAGCATGAAGATTGTCCTCATTGTTCACTTTACCTACAACAGTAGGGTAAGGGAAAGAAGAGGATGAGAATACATAGAATGGAGATTCGACATCGATTCCCGATTCACCCGGATTCTTCATGACCTTTTCCAGTTGTTGGAAGGTAGCGGCATTCATTCCGCTTTTCAGTGCTTCCAGTACTTTTTGTTTCGCAGCTTCATTCTCTTTATCATCCAATCCCGCTTTATTTGCAAGGGATTTGAGGTTGATAGAGGCAACTACCGAGGCGTCAGCCGGTATCACATTGGTATACTCCGATGTTTTGGAACATGCTGCCAGAAAAACAATCAGTACTGCCAGTACCGAGAGTCGTGAAATCGTTTTCTTTGCCATACTTATGTTATTTAAAAGTTGTATAATCATTGATTCAGAATTATTGATTTTGTAGGTTCAGCGTATGGCAGGCCACCAGTGCCGCTGTTTCCGTACGGAGTCGTGATTTGCCCAAACTGATCGGAACAAATCCCTGTTCGATGGCTTTCTTCACTTCTTCTTCACTGAAATCTCCTTCGGGACCTATCAGGACAAGGGCGTCTTCTCCGGGTTTCAGGACATTCTTTAATAAAGGTTTTTCACCTTCATAACAGTGGGCGATAAACTTCTGTCCTTTGAACTCTTGTCTGATGAACGGATCGAACTCAATCATCTCATTCAATTTAGGCAACCGTGCCTTGAGAGATTGTTTGATTGCTGATACAAGAATTTTTTCAATCCGTTCGGTCTTGATGACTTTACGTTCCGAGAAACGGCAGTTGAGGAAAGTCAGTTCGTCAAATCCGATTTCGGTAGCTTTCTCTGCAAACCATTCGTTACGGTCCATGTTCTTCGTCGGTGCCATGGCAATGTGTAAATGGCACGGCCATAACGGTTCCTGAAAAATCGTTTCTTTGATCGTTACAAAACAACGTTTGTTGGTCGCAACAGTAATTTCAGCTTTGTAGAAGTTCCCCTTACCGTCCGTAAGAGTGATTTCATCTCCGATACCTAATCGCAGAACGCGGGTACAATGTTGTGCTTCCTCTTCGGGAAGTTCGTTGCTTTTCTGTATATCGGGAGTATAAAAAACGTGCATAATGTTACTTACTGGTTTTTATTTCTTGAATTGATTTGGTCACGTATCCGGGCGGCTAATTCATAATTCTCATCTTTGATAGCCTGCTCCAGTGCTTCCTCAAGCGTTATGGAAGTAGCATCCGGCAAATCATGTTCTTCTTCAGTCTCTTCGTCGTTGTCCGTTTTTTCAGAATGGGTTCTTTCTTCCGACGACATGTGAAGGCATTCCTGTTCAAGAATAGATTCATAAATAAGAATTGGACAGTCGGCACGCACTGCCAAGGCAATTGCGTCTGAAGTCCGTGCGTCAATACGTATAATCTCTTCGTCTTTCTTAAGGTAAATATAGGAGTAAAAAATACCATCCTTTGCTTTGTAAATTAACACACGTATCAGACTGGCTCCCAGTATGGTGAGGCTTGTTGTAAACAGATCGTGTGTCAATGGACGGGGTGTCTTTACTCCCTTCAGATATAAAGCGGTAGCCTGGGCTTCCGCGGGACCGATGATGATAGGCAGTTGCCGTTCACCGTCCACTTCGCCTAATAGCATAGCAAATGCGCCTACTTGCGCCTGGCTGTTCGTGATATTTATAACTTGTAATTCTACCTTTTTGTCCATCGTTCTCTTTTACTTAATTTGTTTTACTCTCCTGCTGGTGTTTGTACTTGAATACCAAGGCAAACAGGATGCCGATCACCAGCGCGTATGCTGCGAATATTAGCCAGATATCCATCCATTCGCGACTCACCAGTCTGCCGTCAGCATACACAGAGAATGCATCTACTACCGCACCGCTGGCATATCCGCCAATGATGGCTCCCAGTCCGTTGGTCATCATAAAGAACAACCCCTGTGCACTGGCACGGATGGAAGAATTGGCTTCTTGTTCAACAAACAATGAACCGGAAATGTTGAAGAAATCAAAGGCCATACCATAAACGATCATGGAAAGGATCAGCATCCATAGTCCCGATCCCGGATCTCCAAAACCGAACAGCCCAAACCGGAATACCCAGGCAAACATACTGATTAACATGACTTGCTTGATTCCGAAATGACGCAGGAAGAAAGGTATGGCAAGAATAAACAGTGTTTCCGACATCTGCGAGATGGACAGCAGGATTACCGAATGTTTCACTCCGAATGATTCTGCATATTCGGGGATGCTGGCAAAGCTACTTAAGAAAAGATCACCGTAAGTATTTGTAATCTGCAATGCCGCACCTAAAAGCATAGAGAAAAGGAAGAAAATAGCCATCTTCTTTTTCTTGAATAACACCAGCGCATCCAGACCGAAAGCGGAGAGCCATGATTTGTTTTCTGATTTAGCCGGTCGGCAAGCGGGAAGGGTGAAAGAATAAAGCCCGAGTAGTAATGCGGAAGCACCGCCTACATAAAGCTGTGCACTTGAATTCTTAAACCCGGTAAGGTCGACTGCCCACATGGCACAGATAAAACCGATCGTTCCCCATACACGGATGGGAGGGAAGTCTTTAATCAGGTCACATTTATATTGTTCTAGTGCATTGTACGATACAGTGTTAGCGAGGGATAGCGTGGGCATGTATACCAACAGGTTGAGTAGCATAGCCCAATACATCTGGTCGTATCCTGTTGCAGTAGAAGCGTAGAAGAGGCATCCGGCTCCTGCGATATGGCAAAGCCCGTATAAACGTTCTGCATTAAACCATTTATCGGCAATGATACCGATAATACCCGGCATTACCAAAGAGGCAATCCCCATAGTAGCGAAAATGGCTCCGATCTGTCCTCCTTCGAAATGAAGTTCTCTTCCCATATAGCCACCTAGTGATATTAACCAGGACCCCCATACAAAGAATTGCAGGAAGTTCATAATAATCAAACGAACTTTTATACTCATGACTTTTTTAATTTGTGTTTCTCTTCACGTTCATAAACCTTGCAAATATAATATTTTCATTGAATAGGTAGACTAGTAATTTGATAAAAAGGGGATAAAAATGGCATAAATGCGAAGAAAAGGAGAGATTTGGTCGTGAAAAAACAAATGAAGGGGGTATAAAAAAAAGAAGGCTATCTATCCCAGACAGCCAATCTTTGTTAACCTTAAATCTAATACCATGAAAAACACAGTGCAAAGATAGACGGTTTATGTTATACAACATAATGTTTTCTCAAAAATCTTCCGTTTGTTAACTCTAATTAACTTTGAATCCTCCGTTTTTCTGTTACTGCCCTTCTGTTTCACCACAGATTACACGGATTAACACAGATTTTTATCAATCAATCATTATATCCGGATTCTCTGTTCTCACCTTAGAAAAGGAAAAGGACTTCGTGAAGCCCTGTGCCACCCTGTGGAACTCCTGCATGACTTTGTGATAAAAATCTGTGTTAATCCGTGTAATCCGTGGTGAATCCGGTTATTCTACATAGAGTACCAGGCCTTTCAGGTATTCTCCTTCAGGATGGTAGATGTTTACCGGATGGTCGGCGGGTTGAGTCAGTTGATGCAGGATGCGTACACTACGTCCTGACATGGCTGCTGCGGTAAATACGGCAGTACGGAAATTGTCCTTGCTTACTACTTGCGAACAAGAGAAAGTAAACAGGATGCCGCCCGGTTTGATTTTCTCGAATGCTTTGGCATTCAGTTTGCGATAACCTTGTAAAGCATTCCGCAGGGCGTCTTTGTGTTTGGCAAATGCGGGCGGGTCGAGAATGATTAAATCATACTGGTCGCCCATGCGGTCGAGATATTTGAAAGCGTCCTCGGCAAAAGCCTCGTGGCGGGAATCACCGGGGAAGTTCAGTTCTACATTTTTATTAGTCAGATCAATTGCTTTGGCAGAGCTGTCGACAGAGTGGACGAGCTTTGCACCTCCGCGCATGGCATAGAATGAGAATCCGCCGGTATAGCAGAACATATTCAGTACCGAACGGTCTTTGGCATAACGTTCCAGTAAAGAACGATTTTCGCGCTGGTCTACAAAAAATCCGGTCTTTTGACCTTTCAGCCAGTCTACATGGAACTGCAAACCATATTCTTGCGCGATATTATCACTGCTTCCTCCTTTCAAGAAACCGTTTTCGGGGAAAAGATCTGCTTTAAAAGGAAGAGTTGTTTCTGATTTATAATAGATATTCTCGATCTTGTCGCCCATTACTTCGGATAAAGCTTCGGCAATTGTCATGCGGTCTACGTGCATTCCTGCAGAGTGTGCCTGCATGACTGCAGTTTTGGCATAAACGTCAATAACCAGTCCGGGGAGATTGTCTCCTTCACCATGAACGAGCCGGTAAGTGTTGTTGGTCGGATTGGTGGCGATGCCGATACTGCGACGCATATCGTATGCTATTTCCAGTTTGCGTTTCCAAAAATCGTGATCGATAGGTTCCTGATGGAAAGACAGTACGCGCACAGCAATACTTCCGATCTGGAAATGTCCTTCGGCAATAAATTCTTTTTTGGAGGTGTATACTTCTACAACTTCACCTTCATCGGGCTCTCCGTCAAAACGGGCGATAGCACCGGAAAAAATCCAGGGGTGGAATCTCTTAAGAGAATCTTCTTTACCGGGTTTTAGATATACTTTATGCATAATATAGCCTTTCCCTAACCCTCTCCCAGGGAGAGGAGGATTGAGATAGTTTTGTTATTGGTTATTAATTACTTATTTTATTATTTATCACTTATCATTTATCGTCTATGACTGCTGGTTACTTATAGGGCCGATAGTGACTTCTTTCCTTTCCTTGGGAGCAGGTGGGAGAGCAGCTATTTCCCAATCTCCTGTCTGTTTCAGCTCTTGCAACAGATTATAGATGTTGAGGCAAGCCCATGCATCCGTGGCGGCATATTGTTTCTGCCCGTCGCTCAATACATCAGCTTCCCAGTTGGACAAGCGCTGTGATTTGGATATTTTTTCTTTGAATAAGATGGCATAAATCTTTTGCAGACTTTTGTCCTGTATACCGAATTGGCGCACATAGTCCTGCAACTCAATACAGCTTTGTTGAGTGAAAGGTGCGCGTTTGTGCAGCATCATAAAGTCATCTTTCAGTGAAAGGCCCACTTTGATTACAGCCGGGTTCTCTAATAAGTCAACCAATGGCTGGGTCAATCCCGTCATGTTGAGCCGGAATAGGAAACAACATTCTTCAGAAGAAATCTGGAGGAGTGCTACTTTGTGCGATTGTCCTTTGGTAAAGGAAGGACGCGTTTCACTGTCAATGCCTATCACAGATCTGGATTGGAGGTAAGCTACTGCTCTTTCCGTTTCAGCTTCCGACTGGATAACGTAAATACGTCCCGGAAAAACAGTTTTCGGGAGTTCTTTTAGTTCATCTTTATCTATGGTTCTTCTTACAATCATTTCTATTTTTATTCATCATCGTGGCAATGGCAACCGTCTTCGTGACAGTGGCAATCATCGTCGTGGCAATGACAGCCTTCTTCTTCACAACAATCGTTGTCGTCGCTTGGTTCGTAAAATCCTTCTTCATTACCATTCTCTTCCTCCTCTTCCAGCTGGTTGTATTTCACGTCATGAAGGGCGCGTAGCGTGTTTACCAGTTTCTGTCCCCACAGTGTACCGAAGTTTTCCTGACAGATAGCCAATGAATCATTCATTGTTTCGTTCAGTCCCAGTTGGAAGACAAATATGAAATCTTTAATATCCTGATAAATGTCAGCCAGATCTTCCGATATTGATTTCTTGATAGGCTGGTCGCTATAAACCATATCTTGTACGAATACGTCCAGATAATCATCCTTGTCACCCATCAATCCTGAAAGATTAATACGCAGAATTTCGTAAATCTCTTCTGTGACATACGTTTCGGGTGCTTCGTCCCCGATCGTCTCACATTTGGGTAGCATAGATGCTTTGAGATAGAGCAGGGGGAGTATTTTTAATGATGTATCAACGAAAGTACTACGCTTCATGCGTTCGGCACGTTCGAGAAATGCACAAAATTCGGCGGCTACTGTAACGAACTCAATTACGTTCTTATCAAATATCGTTTGGCTTTCTTTTTCCATGATCTATATTGATTTGAAACGCAAAGGTAAGAAAAAGGATTGAATGAGCGTAGTGCTCGTTATTTTTTTATTATTTTTGCGGCTTAGAATCTCATTCCAATTTTATAAAAATAGAATAAAAGACTCATGGCAAAGAAGAAATTAGATAAGGAGGCAGAAAGCACTCCCTCTTCCCCCAGTAAAATTGTGGCTGTATGTAAGAATGAAACTGTTCATTTTGTGATTGGATTGATGCTGGTCATCTTTTCCGTTTACCTGTTGTTGGCTTTTTCTTCCTTCTTCTTTACGGGGGCTGCCGATCAAAGTATTATCGATAGCGGTAGTTCGGCGGATTTGGCGGCTGTTAATAATCAGGTGAAGAATTATGCCGGTTCACGTGGAGCGCAGTTGGCAAGCTATCTGATAAACGACTGTTTCGGCATTTCCTCTTTCTTTATACTTGTTTTTCTGGCAGTGGCAGGATTGAAGTTGATGCGTGTACGTGTGGTCCGCTTGTGGAAGTGGTTTATTGGCTGCACGCTTTTATTAGTCTGGTTCTCCATATTCTTCGGATTTGCTTTTATGGATCATTATCAGGATTCTTTCATTTATCTGGGCGGTATGCATGGATACAATGTCAGTCGTTGGTTAATCTCACAAGTAGGAGTACCTGGTGTATGGATGATCCTGTTGATAACTGCTATCTGTTTCTTTATATATATAAGTGCGCGTACTGTTATTTGGTTGCGTAAACTTTTTGCGTTGAGCTTCCTAAAACGCGAAAAGAAAGAGAAGGAAGAAGTCATCCCGGAAGGGGAAGGCGATCAGGAATTCACGACTTCCCAACCGCAGGAAGTGGAGTTCAATTTGAAACGGACGTATAAACAGACACCTCCTCCGGCACCAGTGATGGATATACAGGCTGAAGAACCCGAAGATGAATTCCCGCTCAACCAGCCGGATCCGGAAGATTCTCCTTTGTCTGATGGAAGTGAAGGAGTGACGATGGTGTTTGAACCGACTGTTTCCAACCCTGTTCCCGCTGTGCAGGACGAACCTTTGGAAGAGGCGGAACCCGGGTTTGAAGTAGAACCTGCTGCTTCTGAAGAAGAATATGAGGGACCGGAACTCGAACCTTATAATCCTACTAAGGATTTGGAAAACTACCGCTTCCCGACTATCGACCTGATGAAGCATTTTGAAAATGATGATCCGACGATTGACATGGACGAACAAAATGCAAACAAAGATCGTATCATCAATACATTGCGCAGTTTCGGAATCGAAATCAGTACGATTAAAGCAACGGTAGGACCTACGGTAACTCTATACGAAATCACTCCGGAGCAAGGAGTACGTATTTCTAAAATCCGTGGTTTGGAGGATGATATTGCATTAAGCCTTTCTGCTGACGGTATCCGTATCATCGCTCCGATACCGGGTAAAGGAACAATCGGTATTGAAGTGCCGAACAAGAATCCGAAGATCGTTTCCGGGCAAAGTGTGATCGGAAGTAAGAAATTCCAGGAATCCAAATATGATCTGCCTATTGTATTGGGTAAGACCATCACGAATGAAGTCTTTATGTTCGACCTTTGCAAGATGCCGCACGTATTGGTGGCGGGTGCAACCGGTCAGGGTAAGTCAGTAGGTTTGAATGCTATTATTACTTCCTTATTATATAAGAAGCATCCGGCAGAATTGAAATTTGTACTGGTCGATCCGAAGAAAGTAGAATTCAGCATCTATTCGGTGATTGAAAATCATTTCCTGGCCAAACTTCCTGATGGAGGCGAACCGATTATTACAGACGTAACGAAGGTCGTGCAAACCCTGAACTCTGTTTGTGTAGAGATGGATACCCGTTATGACCTGCTGAAGATGGCGCATGTACGTAATATCAGAGAATATAACGAGAAGTTTATTAACCGTCGTCTGAATCCGGAAAAGGGGCATAAGTTTATGCCGTATATCGTAGTGGTTATTGACGAGTTCGGAGATTTGATTATGACTGCCGGTAAGGAAGTGGAACTTCCGATTGCCCGTATTGCGCAGTTGGCACGTGCTGTCGGTATTCACATGATTATTGCTACACAGCGTCCGACTACCAATATCATTACGGGTACGATTAAAGCCAACTTCCCGGCGCGTATCGCTTTCCGTGTATCTGCCATGATGGACTCTCGTACTATTCTTGACCGTCCGGGTGCTAACCGCCTGATTGGTAAAGGGGATATGCTCTTCTTGCAGGGAGCTGATCCGGTACGTGTGCAGTGTGCCTTTATCGATACGCCGGAAGTGGAAGAGATTACAAAATTCATTGCCCGTCAGCAAGGTTATCCTACTCCGTTCTTCCTGCCCGAATATGTGAGTGAAGATAGTAATAGTGAAGTAGGGGATATTGATATGGGACGTCTCGATCCGTTGTTTGAAGATGCAGCCCGGTTGGTTGTTATTCATCAGCAAGGTTCCACTTCATTGATTCAGCGTAAATTTGCGATTGGCTATAATCGTGCCGGCCGTATAATGGATCAATTGGAGAAAGCCGGAATTGTAGGTCCTACACAAGGAAGTAAGGCGCGTGACGTATTGTGTATTGACGATAATGATCTTGAAATGCGATTGAACAATTTACAGTAATAGTTCGTTTATTAATCAAATGAGAAAGTACATTTTTAGTGTTTTAATAGCTTTACTGTCTTTGCCTGTGATTGCTCAACAACAGCAGTCCCAGGCTAGAGTCATTCTTGACAAAACGGCAGAGGCGTTTCGTAAAGCTGGTGGCGTGAAGGCTGATTTTACTGTAAAGGCTGTGGCAAACGGCTTGGTAGAAGGTGCTGAAAACGGAACAATTCAGTTGAAAGGAGAGAAATTCGTACTGAAAACATCTGATATCATCACTTGGTTTGACGGAAAAACGCAATGGAGTTATGTGACAAAGAATGATGAAGTGAATGTCAGTAATCCGACGCAGGAAGAGTTGCAGCAGATAAATCCGTATACATTTCTGTATATGTATCAGAAAGGATTCTCTTATAAGTTGGGGACAACCAAAACGTTTCGTGGAAAAGCTGTTTGGGAAGTCGTTCTGACTGCCAGGGATAAGAAACAGGAGTTGGAACGTATCACTCTTTTTGTGACGAAGGACACTTATGAACCTCTATATATTTTGCTTCAGCAGCGTGGACAGCAGACACGTAATGAGATAACCGTTACAAGTTATCAGACGGGGCAGAATTATACGGATCGTGTTTTTACTTTTGATAAAAAACAATATCCCAATGCAGAGGTGATAGATTTGAGATAACATGTTTTTATAACAAAACAATAAAGATAAATTAAAATGGCAGAAATAGAAAAAGTGAAATGCCTGATTATAGGTTCAGGACCTGCCGGATATACGGCAGCGATTTACGCAGGACGTGCAAATTTATGTCCGGTACTATATGAAGGATTGCAGCCGGGCGGCCAGTTGACTACTACGACAGATGTAGAAAACTTTCCCGGTTATCCGGAAGGTATCAGTGGTCCGCAGTTNATGGAAGATTTGCGTGCACAGGCAAGCCGTTTCGGAACAGATATTCGTTTTGGTATCGCTACGGCAGCAGATTTAAGCAAAGCTCCTTATAAAATAACAATTGACGGTGATAAAGTGATTGAAACGGAATCATTGATTATTGCTACCGGGGCAACTGCTAAATATCTGGGGCTGGAGGATGAAAAGAAATATGCCGGAATGGGTGTAAGCGCTTGTGCTACTTGTGACGGATTTTTCTATCGTAAGAAAGTGGTTGCTGTAGTTGGTGGAGGTGATACTGCTTGTGAAGAAGCGGTTTATCTTGCCGGTCTTGCATCCAAGGTATATCTGATTGTCCGTAAACCTTTCCTGCGTGCATCGAAGATTATGCAGGAACGTGTCATGAACCACGAGAAGATTGAAGTTCTTTTTGAACACAATGCAGTTGGTTTGTTTGGTGACAATGGCGTAGAGGGTGTAAACCTGGTGAAACGTTGGGGTGAACCGGATGAAGAACGTTATAGTTTACCTATCGACGGTTTCTTCCTGGCTATCGGACATCAACCGAATACTGAAATATTTAAAGAGTATATCGATACGGACGAAGTAGGTTATATTATTACAGACGGTGATAGTCCTCGTACGAAAGTGCCCGGAGTTTTTGCAGCAGGAGATGTGGCCGATCCGCATTATCGTCAGGCTATTACAGCCGCGGGAAGTGGATGTAAGGCTGCCTTGGAGGCAGAACGTTACCTTTCTTCCAAAGGGCTTGTGTGATAAATATATCTTCGGTGTAAACGAATGAATGATAATTATGCCTTTTGGGGTGTGATTGATTATAAATAAAACGGTGAACATTAGTATTAAACTAGCGTTCACCGTTCTGTTATTCAGGTCCGGAATAAATGATGCGGATTCCACGTCCTGTTGAGTCAGCACCGTGAAATCCGCATAAAATATAGTTAGCTTTGTTTAATAAGCTTCTATTTCATCAATCCATAATTCGGCAGGAATAACTTCCGGACCATTGTTCTTTTCAAAGTTAACTCCATTGCGCAGTGTGCCGCCATTCTTAATCTTAACTTTCAGGAAGGTAGCCTGTGTTGGCTCAAATTCAATGGAATCAGTGAATGCAATTCGTCCTGTTTCCGGATAATCGTGTTTCAAGGCCTTTTCAGCTACCGGAGTGTATTGTTTGCCATCTGCAGATACTTCTACGGCAACTCCTCCTGCAGGAAGAATTCTCATAGCCGGATTGAATAAAGAACCGAAAATTATTTTGCTGATTTGTGTCGGCTTATCCAAATTAATGATAAATTCCAAGTCTTTACCTTCAACAATACCAAAGCTGCACCACGGAGTATAAGAAGCATTATTTCCTCGTTTACCGTTGGTCAGTCCGAAGGTTGTCTTGTCAGCTCCTAATACATCGTTTTCATCAAATATATCGCCTGTCCATCCCATCTTATAATTAACAGTATAGGGCTTTCCTGTCAATAAATTACCGTATAATGGCTTGTGAGCTACTTTACCCAGCATTTTTCCATCTTTGAAAGCAGCTGCTTTCAGGTCGATATTACCTTCCAGAACGAAAGGCTTTTCGTACAGTGTGGATGTTTTACTCGGTTCACTGCCGTCCGTAGTATATCGGATTTCTGCATTCGGATAGAAACTTTCCAACATTACCATTAAAGGAGCGTTTTCATCCGCGTGCGTATTTACGTTTACGTCAAAGAAGTTGAGACAAGGTTTGGTGTTCATTACTTCCAAGCGTTCAAATTCAGTTACCATTCGTTCGCAGAAATTCTTCCAGTCTTTGTTTGCGTTTTGTGTCCAGGCCGTTTCGGCAATAGCCATTGCACGCGGGAAGGCCTGATAGTCTGTACGTTCGGAAGTCTGCATATATTCTCTCCATATATTGCCTTGTATTCCGATGATATGCTTCTTGGCAAGTTCGTCTGCATCGTCCGGGACAGGGTTGTAGCTATATGTTTTTTTCAGTGTGTTGTATCCGCCGATAGTAGTCGGGGCAATTTCAGGTTCTTCCTGGTAGTAGTCCAGATATACATAAGGGTTCGGAGTCATAATCGCATTATGTCCGGCTTTGGCAGCGTTCATTCCTCCTTCTACACCACGCCATGACATAACAGTCGCATTTGGAGCCAGACCACCTTCGAGGATTTCATCCCAACCAATGATGTTCCTGCCTTTGCCATTCAGATATTTCTCCATGCGGGTAACAAAATAGCTCTGCAACTTATCTTCTTTACTATGCTTTATTCCGTCCGTCTTGCTGGGAGTCGTATCATCCTTCAGTCCTAACTGGCGGATTAGCTGCTGGCAGAAAGCACTGTTCTTCCACGCTGTTTTGGGACATTCGTCGCCACCGATGTGAATGTATTCGCTAGGGAATAATTCAATTACTTCATCCATCACTCCTTCAAAGAATTTGAAAGTTGTTTCACTCGGACAGAACACCTGTTCGAATACACCCCATGTAGGAGATACTTTATAAGTCTGTGTAGAATCACATGACAGTTCCGGATAGGCAGCCAGTGCAGCCAACGCATGTCCCGGCATTTCTATTTCGGGAACAACGTTGATATATTTACTTGCAGCATAAGCTACTACATCTTTGATTTGTTCCTGTGTGTAATACCCTCCGTGTTCTTTTCCGTCGAATACTTGCGGATAATTTACATAGTAATAGTCTACCAATGTCTTTTCACGTTTAGAACCGATTTCTGTCAATTTAGGATATTTCTTGATTTCGATTCTCCATCCCTGATCGTCTGTCAAATGCCAATGGAAAACATTCATCTTGTTCATTGCCAGCAAGTCGATAAACTTGTAAATATAGTCAATCGGTACATAATGGCGGCAAACATCCAGCATCAGTCCGCGGTGAACAAAACGGGGCGAATCTTCTATTTCTACAGCAGGAACCGACCAGTTTGCTTTCTTATCCAACTGGTTTCCGTAAACCGCCGGAGGGAGTAACTGATAAAGTGTCTGTACGCCGTAGAAGAACCCGTTCGGTTGAGAAGCGGTAAGCGTGATGAGACTGGGAGTAACGGATAATTTATATCCTTCCTTCGGCATACCTTCTTGTACAACAAAGCAGATTGCTGATTTTCCATCTGCACTTTCTGCTTCTTTCAACGAGATTCCTGCTGTCTGTTTTAAACGTTCGGCCAGGCTGTCGGCAATACCTTTAACTTCCGGAGCATCGGAAGGAATTACCAGACTGACTTTGCTGTTTAGTTCAAAACGTCCTTCCTGTGGGAGAATTTGATTGGGTTTGGGAACGATGTTGTACTCGTTCGCCGCTTCTTTTGTCTTTTGGCAACTGGGGGCAATCATAAGCAAGGACAAAAGAAGAAGAGAAATACTTTTCTTCATGGTCAAAATGTGTGTTAAGTTATAAATAGATTTGACAGGGCAAATGTACTTGTTTTAATGATAAGTTCCAATGATATGGAAATAAAAAAGCCGGAACGGATTCCGGCTCTTAGCTAAAGTTTTAGATTTACATAGTTATATATTAAGAGAGATGTTTTATTTCAGAAGTTGTTCTTCAATGATTTGCACATACTTTTCCGGCGTAGCACCAACCTCGATTATCGGTTTGCCGCCTACCGGGATGAAGAATAACGTAGGTAATGCCTGTACACTAAAATGGCTACATAAATCTTTTTCTTTATCAGCATTTACCTTATAGAATATAACTTTTCCTTTATATTTTTCAGCTAGTTTCTCCATTTCCGGAAGTAGACGCATACATGGACCGCACCATGTAGCCCAAAAATCGATAACTATCGGTTTGTCTCCATTATAGATGAAATCATTTCCTTTTCGGTAGTCGAAAATGTGTTCGAGGAAGAACTGGCGGGTAATTGGATTCAATTTACCATCTTCAACTTTGGTTTCCGTCACTTTAGCTTCCGCTTCCGGTATAGGAACCATATCGAATGGTTGAAAGTAAATTTTCTGATGAATATAGTCAATAGATATAATTCCGTAGTCCAGTATCTTTTTGCCTAATACGGAACGTTTCAAGAATGGGTTTTTCACTGCTATGGCATCTTCAATCTTTGTTTTTACAAACATCGTTTCAGGTAGGATGAGGCTTTCCTCTTCTTTCCTTGTTTCTTTATATCCATTGGAGACTTTTTGGTTACTTCCTTTGGTATATTGTGTGTTCCATGTATTGAAATCTGCTTCAGTAAGATTCACCAATCCTTCACTCCATGTATCTAGGACAAGAGATATCGGCTTTCCCTGGATGTTTATCGGGCATACTACTCCTAATCCCGTTATCAGGTTAAAATTTTCCCGATAGTTAAGTTTCATATAAGAAGGGCGGTAGGGCTGTGTAATCGTAATTTTCTTCCGTTGCATGTCAATGGTTAATACAGAAGTGCGGAAAACAGCACCACTTAATACACCCATAACCCCTAGCTTGCGTAGATAAGGTTCGTCTTCTAATGTGAAAGCCGGAAGATCGTTTGCAAATGTATTTTTACCAATAGCTACTGTTCCCATTTCATATACCTTTCCAACAGGTACCTGTTTAAATACAAAATCTTGGTAAGAACTAAAAGTTCCTCTCTTTTCTGTATTGATGTGTAACTTTTTGAGAGCTTCAGGAAGTAGAGCGTTATGTCCCGATAAATCAAGGACAAAGTCAGCTGCTTCACCATTTATAGTGGCTTCCACGATAATTTTTCCATCAATAGTTTTGAATGGAATGACCTCTGTCATACTGTTTTGTGTTTGTGCACTGATGCCTCCTGTGATACAAAATGCAAGCAAACAGAGATACATTTTAGTTATTATTCGTTTCATATATTCTTTCTGTTTAAAGTTTATTTCTCTTTCCTGATTTCAATTCTTTTCTCTTGATTATATTTTTTGATGATAATATAGCCGGTATCACCAGGTATAGCATTCATAATTTCTTCTACGGCCATCTGGCTCATGGGGCAATCTTTAAGAGAAGTTCCGTTGATATTAATCACTTCGTCGCCGAAAGCAACTGCATCTTTCATGCTATCCCATATAGTTGTAATTTCGAATCTTTCGTTGCGCGGTAATATGCTTACGTTCCAAAGAGCGGGAGCACCACCCATGTCGATTTTTCCTTCTTCAAATGGGAGGAAGTAAAAACGTCTCCGCATATAATCAATAATTACTTTACCATATTTCAGTAGATCCACCCCGATGATCGTTCCATTCATGACAGTTGTTGTACTACCTACGTTTGTGAATTCTTTTCCCATGATATTGATGGAAGGTACAGATACTTTTTTAATATCTACCGGCTTGCCCAACCCTGTTATTCCGGCAGCTACGATACCATATCCATGATTGGTAACTTGCGAAATGTCAGCCAACCTGTTGTAATCTTCCGTACAATAAAGCAGAAAGCCTCCTGCACCTGTGTCGAATAGAACTTTTAAATCATTGTTTCCTAAGCGAACGTTGACAATGGAATGATGTTCAGTTTCATCTAACAGCGGAATTCCATCTGTAACCTTTAACTTTTCGGGACGATAAGGATAGTTGATTACCATTATTTTAGAACGGGAATCGAATGTTACTACCGACTGTGCAAAGGCATCTCCTCCAAGAATTCCGATAACTCCCAGTTCTGTGAAGAATGGATTCTTAGGTAGTACCATCGTTTTCAACTGTTTGATTTTGTAGTTCTTTCCGATGGAAATATTTTGTACGTGGGCTTCCTGATAGTTGGAGCCTTGTGCATTCACATCGGAAATGCGCATATATCCTGCGGCAGTAGCTTTCATTTCAGTTGCGGCGTCATACATAGTCCCGGTTCTTCCTCCTGTATCGACGATGTATTTTACATTTACACCATTAACAGTAACGGGTATAATGATTTTCTCCTGAATGAATTCATAAGGAATGGTATCGCAAACTTTATTCTGGATTTGCGCTATCGTTTCTTGTCCGCAGTTTAGAAATAATAGCAGCCATAAGCCGGTCAGTATTCCTATTCTTTTCATGTCATTCTTTTTTATAGATAATATTCTTTATTCCGGAAGCAGTCTCAATCGTTAGCTTCGTCTGTTTTTTCTCTTTCAATTCCGGTATTCCGTTCAGAATACTTTCGCAGAAGTCATATTTTTTAGTAGGTTTGCCATTAATCTTAATCACTTTGTCTCCTACTTCTATCTTACCTTTCGTGCTGCTCCAGACAGTAGATACATATAAGTCTCCGTCTTTGACCGTCAAATCGAAGTTGTTGCATTGATTGTTGATTTCATTATCCGGTTGGAAAGCTTCAAAATAGAATCTTCCACGTGGATAGTCGATAGTCACTTTTCCGTATTGTAATAACTTTACACCTAGTAATGTGTAAGGGTGTTTGTCTGTATGGGTCGTTAAGTTGCGGAATTTGGTGGCTCCTACTGATAATAAGGGAATATGTACTCTATATGAAGATGCTTTATCTGCTTGTCCGGCTACTCCGATGCTTCCTTCCCCATATCCTTCAGAAACGACTTCCATAGATGCCTCCGGTTTAATTCTCTCAAAATCACTTTCAATAAGAGATAACAGACTGGGACTGCCTGTATCAAATAATACGGTGATGTTGCTGACCGGAGCGATCTGTACATTGACAATTGGCATTCCTCCTTCTTTGGTGAAATTCAGCATTTTTCGTAAAGATACTGTGGAAGGCTTTTCGGCAGATGTGACTATGATATTTTTAGTCTGCGAATCAATGCTTACAATAGTACTTGCAAATAAATCGCTTCCGATGATACCATCTACTCCAAAACATTCCCAGCCTTTTACTTCATTGATGATTAGCGACGGGGCATTTTTAAAGTTAATAACATCATCGGGAGTCGTCAGATTTTCTATTCGCGTAGTTTTGTAATAGCTTTCCACGTTATTCACATCTGTCACCTTCATAGAGTCTGTTGCTGTTATTTGTAGTGCTTGACAGGCTTTAGTGGTAAGTGCGGTGCGCCCTCCGGTATCAAAGATAAAAGGGCGTGCATTGCCGTTTACCTTCATTTCGATAACCATTTTTTCGCCTACTATCCGATAAGGTATAGTTGCTTTATATTGTTGGGCGAATAAAGGGACCGCCATGCAAAAGGCAATGACGGTTCCTATTAGACGAGTATATTTCATAGACTAATCTTTATTTGCTGACTTTTTCTGCTTCCAAGATTGCTTGGTAAGCATTAACGATACCTCCGGAAATACATAGGTCATCAAAAAGGAATAAATCTTGTGAAGGGCTATCGTTCACGCGGATTCCTTTTTCTACTTCTACACCTTTGCGTGAAGTGACGCTTTTTAATAATATGTCACGGATTTGAGAGCCGGTCAGTTTAGGGAAATAAGACTTCACAAGAGCAGCTACGCCAGCTACAGTAGCCGAAGCCATTCCTTCTCCAGTTCCTTTTTGATAAGTGTCACCCATATAAGATGAATAAATGTCTGTTCCCGGAGCATAAATATCGAGAGCAGTTGCACCGTAATTGGTGTTCAATACCGGATTTCCATTCTTGTCTGAAGAAGCAACTACCATAAAATTAGTAAGTTCTCCCTCTTTATTCATCTTACGATTGGGAAAGAATTCGTCTTTATCCATATCCATTGATAGATCCCAAACCGGAACTATAACTAATGCCCCTTTCTTCTCTGCCTCTTTCAATGCTTCTGACACCCATTGTTTCTGCTCTTCCGGATATATGGAGTTTTGTTCCGGTAATACGATTACATCTGCACCGTGGTTTACTGCATAGCGGATGGCCAATGCCATATCTTTCAGGTACGGTTCTCCTTCTCCCGGGTGGATGCGTAAGGTCATGATTTCTGCATTGTCTGCAATACCGTTACTTCCGATACCGTTGTCACGTTTAGCTGCGATAACGCCGGCCTTCATTACGCCTGTTGCCGCATCAGATGTCAACAGTACATTATTACCATAATGCGTATCGTTAATATCCAGAGGATTATCACCTACAATTTCTTTTCGATTATCACTTCCGTATCTCTTTAAAGCCTCTTCATAAGACGCTTTACCTGTTTCTACACTTTTCTTTCCCATATTCTGATAAACAGGTTCCCATTTATCCGTATTATAGATGCTGAAATAGTAGGCAGTAAATACAAAAGCGACTTCAGAAAGACTGTCTCTTTCAGCTTTGGGATCATAACAACTTTGGAAGTCCTCAACAGTCAACTCTTTTCCGGGAAAACGTTTTTTCATGTCCTTATCGAACTTTTCAACATATTCTTCTATAACATAAGATAGTTGAAGACCGCCGTAAGCTCCACCGATTCTTGATTCCGGCATGACTTTATAGCGATAGTAATTATATTCTTCTATGTTTTCCGGTGCGGGGACTTCTTGGCGTTTTCCATTGACTATTTTATAATACTTTTTTCCGTCAAAGATATAATCAGCGTATTTATCTTTGAGACGGAAGAATTCACGTTCTCCTTCGCGTGTCAAAGCTTCCATTATTTGGCCGTCTTTACCACCGATGAAGTTCCAGCCATTGATGTCGTCAACAAACCCGTTTTTATCATCATCTTTCTGGTTTGACTTTTCTTTTGGGTTGATCCAGATTGCGTGTTTCAGGTCTTCGTGTTCTACGTCCATTCCGGTTCCGATCAGTGCAACAACCGGTCTTTTCTTTGCTTTCTTTTTGTTGGCTTTCAAGTAATCATAAGCTTTGTTTACTTCAGCTCCGTATACACTGTCCTGGTTGAAAGAACAGTTAAACCAGTCCAGTTCGGATTGTTTTTTTTGTGTTTCTGCCTTTGGTTTGATTAACTGGGCTGATACAGTAACGCTGATGAAACAGCATACGATTGGAAATATAAGTTTCTTCATTGTCAAAAGAGTTATAATTTATATAGTTTGTTTATTGTCTTATTTTTAAAATGGCTTCGCGTACTTGTTCACCCCGAACGTTGCGTGCAGCAAGTTTGCCTTCTTTGTCAATGACTACAAGGAAAGGGATGGAGTAGAAGCCGTAAGCAGTCTGGATAGCACTTGGAGTCTTGCTGTTTTTAGGGAATCCTGCCTTATCCCATAGCATCACCCACGGCAATTTTTCTTCATCCAGCATTTTTCTCCATTTTGCTTCGCTGTCATCCAGCGAGACACTGATGAATTCCAGATCGTCAGCCTTCAATTCATTGTATATGGTTAGCATACTACGCATCTCTTTACGACAAGGACCACACCAGGAGGCACAGAAGTCAAGTACGACAATTTTCCCACGGAAGTCTTTCAGACTTACGTTTTTTCCGTTGGCATCTGTGAAAGTAAAGTCGGGACATTCTGCACCAATGATTTGGTGGGAGAGGATTTCTACCCTGTTTACCAGCCATTTGGCAGATAAAGACTTTCTGTCTTGTTCCGGTATCATGTCCAATAGCATTTTGTTGGATTGGTAATCATTTACATCTGCCAGATAGGCTAATGCAGATGCCATGGAGGGAGTTAGTTTTCCTTTGACGGAAGTGGAAATCGTTGCTATATCCGGGTCTTTTTCTGCTGGCATATAGTTTTGTAAAGTCAGAAACGGATCGATGCCAGTGAATGAAAGCGAACTTTGTTCAGGGTTCTTTTCGTCGAAGTAGCCATTGATTGTTACCGGGTTATTTTCCAGATAAATATTCTGTTCGGTTTCTCCTAAATAGAGTTTGTAGACATCAGGAATGATGTTTATTTCATCGGTACTGAATGTGTTATTAGTACCGATGATGCAGCTTAATACAACGCCTTCATTCATATCTTTTATTTGTAAAGTCGTTGGCTTTAATACTTTTATTCTTCCTGATATTCTTAGCCCGTTATTTCCCCATACAGTGGTACCGCATAAGAGTAATATGGTTAATAATAGATTTTTTACTTTTGTCATTATTATGAGTTTATAGTTCATTATCAGAGTTGTTATTCTTCATCTGGAGTCTCCGGTATTGGAGGTAAAGGTAAATCCCAGTCTTCCGGTCCGTTGGCTATTGCTTCCAGATCGATCTGATATTTATCTTTTAAATATTTCTGTACGAAAGCAAACTTTTCGGTGAGAAAAGGATATTTATCAGCCGGATATACCTCTGCTAGTCGTGCTTGGTTATAGTACATGGAAAGATGCATATATCCTATAAAAGTCTCTTCATTGGTTGGAGGATAAGAGTTGTTGGCTGGTTCGCTGATACTATTGAATACATACGTGTTTACACTTCCCGGATATCCTCTGGTAAGATAATAGTTTGGGTCATCTTCCATTCCCAAGCCTGCTATCAGATTAGTGACATGGTCGAATCCCACTTCAAATTCTTCAGGTATAATGATGTTTCCGGCTTTTACTGCTTTTTCCAATACGGGAGCCAATATCATTTTCCGGCGTCTGTCAAGGAGTGCTCTGTCTGTAGGGATTAAATAAGGATCGCTGGGATTGTCTTCTCCAAACATACAAGTGCACCAATAATCCAGCCCATCGTAATTTTCGTGTATGGGTACAATCCAGCTTGCTAGGATTACGCCTCCAACTTCTAATACGCTTTTGCTATAGACATTGTATCCCAAATACCAATACATAGGCAGAACTTTAGATGTGATCGGCGGATTCAAGTATGCAAAGATATGCTTTTTCATAAATTCGACATAGTAATTGGTCATTTCGTCGTTTACACAGCCTTGGCCTTCGTAGCCACTACCATATGATATGCCTGTCCAGCTGCGATTAAAATCAGCCCTTTGCAGATCTTTATAAATAAGATATACATTATAGTCTTCGTATATTTGGGCGATGTCATCGTCCCAACTATTATTTCCTTGAGGTACTTTAAAGCGTAATTCAATGCCTCCTTCTGTAGGAGTCAGTGTGTCTTCTTCATAACATGAGGTGAATAATGCCATACAAGCAAGTAATCCCCATAATATATATATTTTTTTCATATTCATTTCTTTTGTTTAATTCATAAGATATATACTATTAACTTTCGCGTTTTGGAGCTAAAGGATTCTGCTCCAGTTTTTTATTTTTAATTAAGACGGCGTCTGGTATAGGCATGGTATAGGAAGGATCATTCTGTTTTAATGTATATACCTGTTCTCCCCATCTATGAATAATTTGTGGCATTCCGTAGCGTCGGAGATCAAACCATCGTTGCCCTTCAAAACAAAGTTCTTTTCTTCTTTCATTTTTGATGAAAGTTTTGAGCGCATCACCTGTTAATCCGGTAGGCTCAACAAATTTGTCGGGTTCATAACGTTTAGCCAGTAAGGTTTTTAAAGCAGATAGTGCTGTACTCTCGTCATTATTATGGGCAGCTGCTTCTGCTAGATTTAAATAAGCCTCACCTAGTCTGAAGGATAAAGCAAAGTTTTCCGAACCACTAGGTTCACCTGTAGCTGAAAGTTTGTATTTGCCGAAAGTAGTATAAGAGTCTTCATAGAAAACTTTATCATCTTTATTGAACTCTTTTGCTATATACTTTTCTTTTCTTAAATCTCCATCTTCAAAGCTTTCAATCAAGTTATCAGAAGCGATAAAAGCTTCTCGGTAATAGGTGGTGGTATTACCGAAGTAACCTTCTTCCTCATACTCTACCGACTCATCATTGAATACAGTTAAGTCTGAAACGCTTCCATATAACCAAATAACCTCAGATGATTTTAAAGATGTAAAATTGTAATAAGGCTCTGCCACTGTTGGAGAAGGGAGGTTATTTAAGTCTACTAAAGCGAAGGACCAGTCTTTTATTACTTTGTTGGCGTATATGGCTGCATCTTTCCAGTTTTCCATATAGAGAAAGACGCGGGACTTCAGCAATTGTATCATTGGAAGGCTAACCAGATAATTCGGTTCATATTGTTTATCTTTGCTTAAAGTAAGGAATAAACGTTCAGCTTCATTCAGATCGTCCACAATTTGGTTGTATACTTCCTCAACGGTGTTTCGTGTCATTAATAGTTGGTCTTCAGGTAGCAGGTTGCTGTCTAGTTTGAGTGGAACTCCTAAAGCCTGTTTGTTATAGTTGTATGGTGCTCCAAAATGATTGACTAACATAAAATAATAGAAAGCTCTTAATCCGAGGGATTGGGCTATTACATAATTTTTTTCAGCCTCCGTACCATTTACGTCACCGATATAATCAAGAGCTGCATTTGCGCCTAAGATATAGTTATAGTATCCTTCCCAGATATTCTGAAGAGGATAACCATTTCTTTCCATAATGAAAAACATATCCGGTTGCCATGTATAAACAGCTTGTTTGGCTTCTATATTTTTTAGAGAGTTGATGCTAAATTCATAATCAGTTTTGTGGAACTGAATGTCATCGTCTAAGAAGCTAAGAAAGGGTAGTAGGAAATTGCTTTTATCCTGTTTGGGATAAGCAGAACCGATTAACATTTCTTGCAAAGCATTTGCATCTTTGGGAACGTACTCACTTTGAGATTTAGGCTCTAGAAAATCTGAGCAAGAGGATAGTGATAGTAAGACTATTCCTGTTAGTATATATATAATTCTTTTCATTGTCTATCTTTTTATTTTTTTAGAAACCAATGTTAATACCTAATGAATAATTCCGTGGAAGTACACTGTTGCTAACTTCCGGGTCGAAACCGTTGAAACGTTTGCTGGCGATAACAAAGATGTTATCCATGTTAAAGTTGAGTGATAGATTTTTCATATATATTTTTTCGCACCACTCACGTTTCATTTGCCAGGATAGGCCGATGTTACGGCAGCGTAAGAAAGAACCACTGACCACCATAGCGTCAGATTGTTCCCATAATGGAATGCTATAAACATTCTCATTGTTGGGCAATTCTATATAAGCCATTCCTGCTTTGGGTAAAGAAGGAATGATTGTATGGGCTTCGTCTCCCGGTTCTTTCCAACGGTTCAGTAAATCGCGGTTTATATTTGTATATGGATCCGGCATATAATAAGAACTAGCGAATTGGTTGTATGGTGATGGCAGACGCTTCTTGTTGCCGAGTAAAAGTGAAAAACTGGTGTTTAAAGTTAATGATTTATAGCGGAAACTTAAGCTCAATCCACCGGTGAAATAAGGCTCTTTCTGACCAGAATATACCAGATAAGTAGTCGGATCTATTTGTCTGCTACGTTCTTCTTCCGGAATATCCAAAAGATTGAATAAAGCTTCACCGGTTTTTCCGTCTAATCCTGCAAAAGAGTATGACCAGAAACTGCTGAGCGGATATCCTTCTTTTAATACAATATCTGAACGTCCACTTAAGAAGGAAGCTGCATTGACATCAATGTCTGTATGTCCGCCTTCATTCCAGTTCTTGGAAGCATTCAAACTGACACTTAATGCATAGTCCCGTTTCTGTATCGGGGTAAAAGTTAATGTGTATTCGATACCTCTGTTGTGGATAATACCACCGTTGCGTTTCATGGATGTTATTCCATATTCATAAGGTAATTCCAGTTCAACAATGGCATTGGAGCGTCTTGTATAATATTCCAAATTCATATAAAACATACTGAATAATTCCAGATCTACACCGAAATTCCATGATTTGGTACGTTCCCATGATAGATTCGGATTTGGAATTTGGGAGATGGTAGACTGATATCTGTTGTATAGATTTGCCACTTTCCCCTGATTTAAAATCAAATCCGGACTAATGCGCGTTACTGCATTTCCTTGAATACCATAGGTGCCGCGGAAGTTTAAAGTTGTTATCCATTTTACATATTTCTTCATGAAGTCCTCTTCAGAAGCTCTCCAGGAGAAACCGAATGAATAGGTAGGATCAATACGGTGATTAGCATCCTGACCGAAACGGTTGGATGCATCATTACGTATATTTGCATTAACAACATATCGGTTTTTGAGTGAATATGCTAGTGTGGCGAATACGGAAAGGTAATTGTCTGTAGTATTGACTTTTCTCCATCCACCATCATATATCTTTTTTAAAAGCCCCCATCCTTCGTCTTTAGAACCTGTAATAGGTGTAAAAGCTTGTGGAGTGGTTGGTAATGTTATTACTTCTCCTCTATCTGGGGCATATCCCCATACTGTATTGCTGACACCTTTATTAGTGGAAGAACGTAATTCCATACCTACTAAAGCATTAATTCGGTTCTCATTATTAAAGGCTTTACTGAATTGCAGTTTATTTTGGATGTTGTAAGAGTACTGCTGTGCGTTATTTGTGAATAATTCGCCTCCGAATGGGAGTAAGGCTGCTCCAAACTCTTTACTGTTTGGTGAGACAGAGTTGAAATCATAACCACGATATGTTTCAGCAATATAAAACGTTTGTTCAGTTTCCCAAGCTTCGTTTGTGCTGTTATTATTGGAATATCCACCAGTAAATTGGTAAGTTAACCAGTCCAAAATATTCCATTTCAAGTCTAGCGAAGCTGACATGAAACTTGATTTTGATTTAGAACCACTATTATTCCGTTCATTTACGAAATTGTATGATAATGATTTGACTCCGCTATTGTATGGGTATGAGGCTTTCATTTGATAGTAAGCATCAGGGTCTATAGAACGATTGGTAGTAGTAGCATACCCCATAGGATTGACTCCTCCGGCAAAACCGTTATTCGTACTTACGCTACCGTTGATCGTTGCATTAATCGTTAGTTTTTGTACCGGGCGTATGGTGATGGCAACGCGTCCGGTCATACGTTCACTGTCGTTTCCTATTTCCTGCCCTTCGCTATTGGAATATCCCATAGAAGCTGCATAACTGTATTTATTTGTTCCGCCGGAAACACTTATATTATGGTTATGGCTAAAAGAACGGCGGGTTAGTAGTTTGAACCAGTCTGTATTTTGTGTTTCCAGAACATTGCGTTGTGCCAGAAAATCTTCAGAAGATATATCGTGCGATAGATACATATTCAATAATCCTTCATAAGTATATATTTGTTTGATTGGTTCTGTGCCATAAGGTGTTCCCCAGTTAAAAGCTTCTTGTGAGAATAGTACTCTTTCTTTGGAGTTCATATAATTAAACTGTCCATAGTTGGGACGCGTACCCATTACAAAATTAGAGGTGTAATTGACACTTAGACGATCAGTCGTATTCTTTTTGGTTGTGATCTCAATAACACCATTCGATGCTTTTGAACCATAAATAGCGGTCGCAGAAGCATCTTTTAAAATACTAATGCTTTCGATATCAGCAGGATTTAACCAAGAAATCTGATTACCGATAATGTTTTTCAAGTCCTCTGTCATGAGAGAAGATGCATTCAATTCCAGGGGGTCTTCCTGAATGATGCCGTCGACTACCCAAAGTGGGTCTTGATTACCCAGTAAGGTACTGGTACCACGGATTTGAATTTTCGGGGCAGTACCTACACGACTACTTGTATTGGTGACAATCATACCTGCCACACGTCCTTGCAACATTTGGTCAATAGTGGTATATGAAGGCATTAAAATATCTTTTGCTTTTACTGTGGTAATAGAACCTACTAGGTCACGGCGTTGAATATTCTGATAACCGGTTACAACCACTTCGTCGATTTCAGTACTGGAACTGTTTAGAGTGACATTAATCGTTTTCTTTCCTGTATATCTTACAGTCTTTTTCTCCATTCCGATGAATGAATAAGTTAATATTAACCCTTCTTGCGCAGGAATATTAAAAGTGTAATGTCCGTCTAGTCCGGCGATAGCTCCATGTTTTGAACCTCGGACAGTGACTGTAGCTCCGGGAAGTGCTTCACCGCTTGCATCACGTATCCATCCACTAATCGTGATTTTATTAGTCTTTCTTTTCTTAATAACGATGGCAGTGCCTGATACTTCATAAGTCAGGTTAGTTCCTTCCAGACATTCATCCAGAATTTCGGTGATCGTTTTGTTTTTTGCCCTTACGCTGATATCGGTTATGTTAGCGATATCTTCTGTTGCGTACATAAAGATGAATTTTGTACGGTTTTGCAAATACCAAAGCGTAGATTCCAGGCTTTCGCCTCTCAGATCAACGGAGATTCGCTGATTGTCTTGTGCTTGAATCATAAGTGAAGAAAGGGAGAATATCCATAAAAGGCAGAGCTTAACGAAATTTCTGCTTACATAAGATACTCCCTTTGAGGAGGATTGTGTTCGTTTTTTCATAATGCGTTAGTTATAATATGTATTAATAGTTATTGTTTATAAGAAATGTGCAGTATACCTTCTCTTTGTTTTATGTCTACCATATTTAATTCCATTATCATGTCGATAATTGGATTCATGTTTGCATAGCGGTTGAGATAAGCTCCGATTTGTACCTGTCTGGCTGCATCGTCTTCAAAAGTGTATGTGAATCCGTACCATTTGGAAAGATATGACATTACATTCTCAAGAGGAACGTTCATAAATATGAATGATCCGGACTCCCAGGAAGTGTATAATTCTGTATTTACGTTAGATACGGTACTTTCCCGACTATTTTTGTCATATACGAAATGTTGGTTTGGAATCAATTCATAATCTTCGTTTTCACTGCTAATCTCTATAGCTCCACTAATTAGTGTAGTACTTTCCACTTCTTCATCCGCATAAGCCCTTACATTGAAAGAAGTTCCTGTCACCCGAATAGAAGTGTGCGGTGTTTGCACGATAAAAGGATGTGCTTTATCTGGAGCAACATCAAAATAGGCTTCACCTTCAACCTGTACGATGCGTTCCTTATCGCTGAAACAAATCGGATAAGTCAGTTGTGATTCTGCGTTCAGATGTACTTTTGTTCCATCCGAAAGGACAATGTGACATTCCATACCATGCAGTGTACGAAGCGTATTTTTGATTTCTTTCACTTTGGGCTTGTTGGCAGGAGTTTGATAATTTATCCCTTTGGAGTCAATGATGAACACTTCAGTTGCACCCTCCGGAAGGACATTCTCAAAAAGGTTGAAGGTGTTGCCATTACTTAAAGTCAGTTCTCCGCCATGGGTTCCTGGAGTGATTTCACCGATTGGTTCTCCGGCTACCCAATTATAAATAAGGTATGAAATCGGTATTAACAATAGCAAAAGAAGAGCCGCATATTTCAGACTCCTTTTCCATGAAAGAAAACCGGATGTTTTTTCTCCTCCTAGTAGCGGATAGATTCTGTCCCATGCCTTTTGTGAAGAGAAGCTTTTTATTAACCGGCTGTTTTCTTCATACGTTTCCTTATTTAATATCCGGTCGGCTATTTTTTGATGCTCCGGATTTTCATCCAACCACGCATGATAGTTTTTTTTCTCTTCGGGAGTAGACGAATGAGTAAATAAGGAAGCTAAGATTTTTGCAATTTTAAATTTTTCTTTGAATGAATTCATCGTTTTTTCGATTTGTTATATAAGTAAAACAATCCAATCGAAAAAACGGGGTAATCAAAAAGTTACTTTATTTGCATAAAAATAGTAATAAGGTGTAATTTATGCCTTTGAGACTTTCGCGAAGTTTGCGATAGGCGAATTTCTTTAACGTATGGACAGTGCCTTCTGAAATTTGCAATTTGTCAGCAATCTCATGGTTTTTTAACCCTTTCATAGAGTATAAGATGATATTTCGCATTTGGGTAGGCAATTCTTCTACCGCTTTGCGAACCATGTGGAATGTTTCCTGTTCGATAATAGCAGCTTCAAAACCACTATCGAATTCTTCCTGTCCGGAAAAATTAGGAATATCTAATTGTTCATGTTTTAGGTGATTCAGACATTTATTTCGGGTGACGGTATAAAGGAAGCTTTTTACTTTCAAAATGTTGTCGAAATCTTCTTTCCGTTCCCAATAAGCTAACAATACATCTTGCGCAATGTCTTTGCAAACTTCTTTGTCTTCAATATAGTGGGATGCGAACACGCAAAGAATAGGATAGTAGTCATCAAATAGCTTTTTGAAAGCCTGTTTGTTACCACGTCTGATGTCTGCAATTATATTTTCTATATGTATGTTCACTATTTAGGGTGGAGCGACTGGTGCAGGAATTTTCTTATCCAATCTTACTTATTTTCTTCAGCTTTTCTTCTTCGATGATTTTGATCTTTCTTCCGTCGATTGTAATCAGTCGTTCCGTAGCGAACTGTGACAATGTGCGGATAGCATTCGAAGTAGTCATATTAGAGAGATTAGCTAAATCTTCGCGTGAAAGATAAATGCTCAAAGTAGATCCGTCTTCTTCCAAGCCGTAGCTTTCTTTCAGGAAGATGAGAGATTCGGCCAAGCGTCCGCGGATATGCTTTTGTGTCAGATTGACAGTGCGTTCGTCTGAGATGCCGAGATCAATAGAAAGCTGGCGGATAAAAAACATAGCCAGGTCATTATTCTGGGCAACTAAAGTTAAGATAGCATTCATAGGAATCAGACAAACAACAGAGGGTTCGAAAGCTGCTGCGGCAGTTACAAAATCTTGTTTGGCAAAATAAGCACGATAAGCAAAGTATTCGCGTGGTTTAATCATGCGAATAATCTGACTTCTACCTCCCACGCCATCTTTGAAGATTTTTACTTTCCCACTGATAAGACACATCAGATGAGAAGGTGTTTCCCCTTCGCAGTAGATGGTTTCATTTTTTTTGTAGGTTTGTATCGTATAATTGTTCATCAGAAACTCCTTTTGCTCGTTATTTAAAGGAGCTAACATATCGGATAACGGTTCCGAAATATCGATGTCTGACATATTCATTTTTACCATGAGTGCTACAAAACTGTGTTATACAGCACAAAAGTAAAAAGAAAAAATGAGAAAATGAACGAATCTATAAAAAGATTGCACAAAAGTGGGAGCTTTCGTGCAATCTTATAGGCATTTTATTTAGTAAATAACAGTTCCCTGTATTTGGGTAACGGCCATATTTCATCGTCCACTTCCATCTCCAAATGATCGATGTGATCGCGGATTTGATCGAGGTATGGACGTACTTTTTCTTCGTATGCAAATGCTCTTTCCTTGTAGTTCTCCATGTGGTTGGCAACTTTTCGTGCTTCGGTCATTTCGCGAACCAGTACTTTGATGGAAGTGACCCGGTGTGAAATTTCACGGATCAGCTCTTTGCGGTCGGCACTCAACACTTCGTACTCTTCAGCCGGGAATATTTCTTTCAGTCCGCGAAGATTTTCGAGCAATCGGTTCTGATAGGCAACGGCAGTCGGTACGATGTGATTGATGGCGAGGTCGCCCAATACACGGCCTTCGATTTGCACCTTCATGGTATATTTCTCCAGTTCCACTTCCAGACGGCTGTTCAATTCGGTTTCGTTGAAGATACGTTCGCCAATCAGCACTGATTTGGATTGGTTGTCAATATAGTGCATCAGGGCTTCCGGTACGTGGCAGATGTTAGTCAGTCCGCGGCGTGCGGCTTCCTGTTTCCATTCTTCAGAATAACCGTCGCCCTCAAAACGAATCGGTTCGGAAGCGATAATCGTTTCTTTCAGTATGCGGAAGATGGCTTCATCTTTGCCTACTCCTTCTTCCATCAGTTTTTCTACTGATGCGCGGAATTCGTTCAACTGATTTGCCATGGCGGCATTGATTGCAATCATGGAGGCGGCACAGTTGGAAGACGAACCTGCGGCACGGAACTCGAAACGATTTCCGGTGAATGCGAAAGGAGAGGTGCGGTTACGGTCGGTAGTATCCAGTAGGATTTCGGGGATACGTCCGATACCTAATTTAAGAGTGGTTTTTTCTTCCGGTGTCATTTTCTCGTTTCCTACCTGGCGGACAATTTCGTCGAGAGTAGACGATAGTTGTGAACCCAGGAAGCAGGAGAGAATGGCGGGAGGAGCTTCGTTGGCTCCCAAACGGTAGCTGTTGCTGGCGCTCATGATGGAGGCACGCAGTAAATCCTGGTTTTTATAAACCATCATTAAGGCGTTTACCAGGAAAGTGAGGAATAGCATGTTTCCTTTCGGATTCTTTCCGGGGGCGAACAAGTTGATGCCGGTGTCGGTGCAGAGCGACCAGTTGTTGTGCTTGCCCGAACCGTTTACTCCGCTGTATGGCTTTTCGTGTAGGAGTACATTGAAGTGATGTTTCCTTGCGATACGTTTCATCAAATCCATGACAAGCTGGTTGTGGTCGTTGGCAAGGTTGCAGTTTTCGAAGATAGGGGCCAACTCAAATTGGTTGGGGGCTACTTCGTTATGACGGGTTTTGGCGGGAATACCCAGTTTGTGACACTCAATTTCGAGTTCTTTCATAAATGCCGTGACACGTGGAGGGATGGAGCCGAAATAGTGGTCTTCCAACTGTTGGTCTTTGGCGGAAGAGTGTCCCATCAGTGTCCGTCCCGTCAGGCAGAGGTCGGGGCGTGCATTATATAAGGAAGAGTCAACTAGAAAATATTCCTGTTCCCATCCTAAATTGGTATATACGCGTGTGATGTTCTTGTCGAATAGTTGGCAGACTTCCGTTGCTGCTTTATCTACGGCGGCAAGTGCTTTCAATAATGGAGTTTTGTAATCCAGTGCTTCGCCTGTATAAGAAATGAAGATAGTTGGGATACAAAGAGTGGTGTCTACCACGAATGCCGGTGAAGAAACATCCCAGGCGGTATATCCTCGTGCTTCGAAAGTGTTGCGGATACCGCCGTTGGGGAAAGAAGAGGCGTCCGGCTCTTGCTGGATCAGTAGTTTTCCGGAGAAGCGTTCGATTACTCCGCCATCTTCGCCGAATTCGATAAAACCGTCATGTTTCTCGGCTGTTCCGTCTGTCAGAGGCTGGAACCAGTGTGTGTAGTGAGTGACGTTGAGTGACTTGGCCCAACTTTTCATGCCGTTAGCAATCAAATCTGCTATTTCGCGGCTAATAGGCGTACCTTTTTCGATAGCATCGGTTACAGCTTTGTAGGCTTCTTTGGGAAGATACTCCTGCATCTTCTTGCGGTCGAACACGTGGCTACCATAATAATCAGAGAGTTTGTTGGAAGGAGCAGTTACTTCCAGAGGTTTCCGGTTGGAAAGCTCTTGTAAGGCAAAAAAACGCATTCTTGACATAAATGGTCTACTTTTTATCGGTTGATGGCGCAAAATTATATGTTTTTTCTGAAAGTACCCCTATTTTAAAGGGGGTATTTTTAGAAATGAATGTATTTTTCTAAAGATACCCCCTCTGTTGATTCTCCAACTTCTGTTCTTATTGCTTCTGTTGGTCCATTTCTTTAGCCATCTGTTTAACCAAACTTTCCACTTGGATATAATGGTTGTGATAGTTCCTGAATAACTGTTTGAACACTGGACTGTTCATAGCCATTTGGGTGAGAAATTGTAGGTGTTTACCCGTAGAGGTGTTCATTTGCATACGTTTTTCTTTGCTCAAGTTATCTTGTAGGGAGTAAACACCGCATGAAATTTGGATTTCTGCGATGCCTTCATCCCAAGGATGGGTGTTGAGGTGAGTCAATGCTGCCAAGATTTTTTTCAGGTCTTTCAGCAGAATGTTTAATAGTTCGAATTCGGTGCGGTTTACGGAGCAGGAATCCGGGTTCAGGAGGAAAGCGAATTTAAGGTAGAAATCCTTTAATTCTTCTTTAGGAATAACAAATGAATCTTTGGAAGCCTTTATCATGCCTCCCACCGCTGGTTGAACGGTAACTAGTTTTGTTTCCATAATATAATTATGAATAAGGTGGTAGGCGAAGATTGGCTCAGTCTGAAACCTTGGGGGATTGCGTTAAAATTCTTATTTTTGCATCATGAAAACATCCTCTTCCCAAACGATTGATCCTGTTGCTTC